>JAZQHN010000252.1:0-5029 GCA_045540615.1 Clostridia bacterium | reverse complement strand
TTCTACTGTTTGAACGCCCTGTTCACTTAAAAATTTCAGGGCTTCCTCCAAAGATAAACTGCTCAGAGGTACTGTTAATACTCCTAATTTCATCATAAAATCCTCCTTAAAAAATTGATTTCATATTTTCATAAGAATTTTTTGCACTTTCCCAACAGGAAATATCATATTCTTCCTGTTCATAAATTGCATATTCGCTGTTGACTGCCAGATCACGCAATGCAGCAAAATCCAACATTCCCGTGCCTGCGTCCACACAACGCTTGGTTTCCATATTTTCAATATCCTTAATATGAAGCAACACTACTCTATCCTGCCATTTTTTAATAAATTCAGCAGGGTCTGCTCCTGCATACTGAATCCAGTATAAATCAGGCTCCATCATCACATCGGGAGCATGTTCCAAAACAATATCCATCAAATACTTTCCGTCTTCTGTTTTGTTAAATTCAAATCCGTGATTGTGGTAAGCAAACACGATTCCTTGTTCTTTACATTTTAATGCAAACTTTTGAAACAACTTTGCAGCTTCCAATGCATCCTCTTCCGTTTCCATTTTGTAATAAGGAAGAACTGCATATTTAGCACCAAATTCTTTCAAGTACGCCATCTGCTCATCAAATTCGTTTTCGAACAAACCTGCTCCTAAGTGAGAGGCTACACAAGTCATTCCCAGCTCCTTCAGCTTTGCTGACAACTCTTCCTTGCTAAATCCAAAATAACCTGCAAATTCCACTCCATCAAATCCAATTTTCGCAACCTTCTCCAAGGTTCCCATAAAATCTTTTTTTGATTCTTCATGTACCGAGTACAATTGAATGTAAAAACTCATACTTTTTTCCCTCCTGTGGATTCCCTCACAATTAACTTATGGGGTAAAATAATTTGCTGACAAACGTCTGTTCCCTCTATCATTTTCCATAAAATCCGGGCAGTTGCCTCGCCCATTTCTTTTCCAGACTGGGAAACAGAAGTGATTTTTGGTTTTACAAGATAAGAAACATCCGTATTATCAAATCCAACAACAGCCACATCATTCGGAACAGATAAACCTGCTTCCTCTGCTGCATGAATAGCACCTGCCGCCATTCTGTCTGAATTTGCAAATACACCGTCAAAGCTTATGCCGCTTTTTATAAATTCCCTCATCAGGGATAACGCATTGCGGTATCCGTAATTTCCGTTTACAATCAACTTAGGATCATAGAGAAGCCCCCCATCCTTTAATGCATTGCAATATCCTTCCATTCGAAGCTTGGAGGAGCTGGAATTATTGTCCACCGTAATATGTACAATCCGCTTACATCCTCGTTCAATCAAATGCATTGTTGCATCATACGCTGCTTGACAATTATCAATAGTAACATAAGGAATCATCAAGTTTGGAATATACTCACTGCATTGCACCAAAGATACCTGCTGCGTCAGTTTCCGAAGTTCGGTTGCTTTCAGCTTGGTTCCAATTAAAATAGCACCATCTGCAAAATGTTTTCGAAGCAATTCCACATATACTTCTTCCCGCACTGGGTCATCGTAAGTGGTACATATCATGGTATGATATCCTTTTTCAATCCCCACATCTTCAATAGCTTTTACAATTTTTGCCAAAAAAGGGTTTACAATGGTGGACATGAGCACTAACACCGTTTTGGTTTCCATTCTTCTTAAATTCCTAGCTGAAAAATTAGGAGAATACCGATAGTATTCCATTGCTTCCCGAACCACCTCTTCCGTTTCGGGTCGAACCTTACAGTTTCCGTTAATCACACGGGATACTGTAGCCACCGAAACACCGGCTCGAAATGCTACATCCATAATGCTTGCCATAACGCTCCCCTCCTTCATGTAACCGATTACATAATACCACAAATCAAACCAAAAAACAAGTATTTTTTATAATTTTTTTATTTTCGGTATTCTGCATAAAAATCACACTTTTTACATTTTTGCAATATTGTTCAAGCTCCCTTCTTCTACTTTTCATTTATTTTTTGTTATATTGTCCTTTTCTGAATTTTTTACATGTTCTCTCTTCTCTTCCGATTCTTTCAGTTTTTTCAAGAAAAATTGAAAAAATGCTGATTTCCTCTTGACAATTTGCCGTTTTTTTCATATAATGGTAACAGGTTGTACAAATTGTCTAAAAGGAGAGATTCGTCATGTGTAAAGAACGGGATTTACCTTATGCTGATATGGCGGATGAAGAAGTGGTAGCTTACTCTCAGCAAGGCAATATGTATGCCATGGAAGCAATTCTAAACCGATACAAAGGATTTGTTGCCTCCAAGGCAAGACCCTATTTTCTCATTGGCGGCAACCATGAGGATATGATTCAGGAAGGAATGATCGGGCTTTACAAAGCAGTTCGTGATTATTTACCGGACAAGCAAGCAAGCTTCCGTTCCTTTGCGGAAATTTGTATTACAAGACAAATGATTACTGCAATCAAAACTGCAACAAGGCAAAAGCATCAGCCTTTGAATTCGTATGTTTCCCTCAGCCGTCCCGCTTATGATGAAAATTCAGAACAAACGTTGGCAGATGTTGTATTGGGCAGTTCCTGTATGAATCCTGAAGAATTGATTATCAACAAAGAAAGCTATACTGCGTGCGAACGTGCTATTTCCAAAGCACTAAGCAAATTGGAGCACAAAATTTTAAGCCTGTATTTGGAAGGGAAATCTTATCAGGAAATATCGGAACAAATCGGAAAATCACCCAAATCCATTGATAACGCCCTTCAAAGAGTAAAACGAAAGCTGGAACGTATTTTATCAGTTCAATAAATGCGGGTATAGCTCAATGGTAGAGTATCGGCTTCCCAAGCCGGTTGTGCGGGTTCGATCCCCGTTACCCGCTCCAAGATATGCTTTGAAGCCTGTCGGAGGCTCTGTTGTGCAGGTCGGTTCAATTCCGATGAGAAGCAAATATTTATACTTTTAAGTAGAAAGAAACGAGGGATGTCATCATGTACGAAGACAAAACACTGGTATGTAAAGACTGCGGAGAAGAGTTTGTATTTACCGCAGGAGAGCAGGAATTTTATGCTGAAAAAGGGTTGCAAAATGAACCTCAGCGTTGTAAAGCCTGCAGAGATGCAAAAAAAAGAAATTATAATCAAAACCGCGAAATGTTTACCGTAGTTTGTGCTGATTGCGGAGGAGAAGCTGTTGTTCCCTTCCAGCCTAAAACAGATAAGCCTGTTTACTGCAGTGCATGTTTTGAAAAACACAAGGCCTAAAAACAAAAGCCGGTTTCTGTTTCAGAAGCCGGTTTTTATTAAAAAAAGGAGAATTGATTATGAAATTTCGTCAAGTACATCTTGATTTCCATACTTCTGAACACGTACCGAAAATCGGTCAGGAATTTTCAAAAGAAAATTTCCAGGAAATGCTTCAACTGGGGCATGTAGATTCCATCACCTTATTTTCCAAATGCCATCATGGTTGGTCTTATCATCCCACCGAAGCAAATAAACAGCATCCTCATTTGGAATTTGACCTGCTACAGGCACAAATTGAGGCTGCTCATGAAATCGGAGTTAAGACTCCTGTTTACATTTCTGCGGGTCTGGATGAAAAATATGTATTGGAGCATTCGGACTGGCTATTAATAAAGAAAAACGGAGAAACCACCTGGTCCCGCTCATTGTTAGAACCGGGCTATCATCGGTTTTGTTTCAATACCCCTTATCTTGATGTTTTGCTTTCTCACATTCGGGAAGTAGTATCACGATATGATGCAGACGGTATTTTCCTTGATATTGTTTCTCCTACCGACTGTTGCTGTGCATCCTGTATCAAAACATTACGAGACAGAGGAGAAGACCCTCGTGACGATAAAGCAATCCGCCATCTTGCAGAAGAGGTCTATGAAAATTACACCAAGCGGGTGGCTGAAACCATCCATGCCATTAAGCCTGACATGCCCATTTTCCATAACGGAGGACATATCATAAAGGGACGTCGTGAACTGGCTCATTTCAATTCTCATTTAGAACTGGAATCTTTGCCTACAGGAGGGTGGGGATATGACCATTTCCCAATGTCTGCCCGTTATGTTCAAGGATTGGGCATGGAATATTTGGGAATGACAGGAAAATTCCACACAACCTGGGGAGAATTTGGTGGCTACAAACACCCAAATGCTTTAAAATATGAGGTTGCCCTTGCTGCAGCAAACGGTGCAAAATGCTCCATCGGTGACCAACTTCATCCATCCGGAAAAATGGACAAAACCACTTATACTATTATCGGTACGGCTTACTCCTATCTGGAATCCATTGAACCCTGGTGCGACAATGTAACAAATGTTGCAGATGTTGGTGTTCTGTCCGGAGAATCGATTCTTTCCACCGACCCCAATCCAAAAGAATTTACAAGAGAGTTCAAGGGAGATATTGGTTGTGTCCGTATGCTGTTGGAAAACAAAATTCTCTTTGATGTTTTGGATTTGGAATCAGATTTTTCCAAATATAAAGTCCTTATTCTTCCTGATATTATCCGTATTTCTCCCAGATTCGAACAAAAGCTGAAGGAATATGTGGCAAAGGGAGGAAAGCTTTTGGCAACCGGTATTTCCGGCGTTAACGAACAAGATGAATTTGCGTTTGACTTTGGCGGAACTTTTGTGGGAGAGCACGAATCTCAGCCTACTTACATTAAGCCTGATTTCGATTTAAAATCTCTTCCCTCTGCTTCCTTTATTATTTACGAAAAAGCATATACGGTAGAAGCAAAAGAACAAATGGGTTGGTTGCAAAAGTCCTATTTCAATCGGGATTTATTGCATTTTTGTTCTCATTTCCACACTCCCTGTGCAGGAGAAAACACCTCTCCCGGCATTATCATGGGAAAAGACGGAGCATACATTGCATGGAATATTTTTACCGATTATGCAACAAAAGGAGAACTGAGTTCAAAAGAAATTTTCGGGCATGTATTAAATGATTTGTTGGATGACCGCAAGACATTAGACACCAATCTGCCTTCCCAGGGTGTTGTTACCGTTCAGGAACAAAGTCGGAGGC
>JAZQHN010000251.1:0-5880 GCA_045540615.1 Clostridia bacterium | reverse complement strand
TTGCTTTTTCAGAACTTCAACTCTACCGTACCCTCGTACGCCGACGAATTGAAGTTCTAAAAATATCCCTTCCTTTTTCCCAGTCTGCCAGCGTGTCGATAAGTTTATCGACACGCTGCGACAGAAGCAATATTGCTTCTGTCTTTTTTGTTTTTTTATTTTTCTGCAAGACGTGCTGCCACTACCGTCATATCGTCGTAAGCATGGTTTCCCTTTTGTTGCTTGGCTGAGTCAAGTAGTGCGGCGGAGAGTTGTCTGGGAGAGTTATGCTTGGATAAACGGTTGATTTCACTCATGAGGAATTTTTCATCTGAAAAGGCATCCGCAACACCGTCGCTGAGCATAACGAGTAAATCTCCGTTTTGAAGTGTTTCGGATTTTAATTCCATATCCGCTTCATCCAAAATCCCTGCCGGAAGAGACTGAGATTCAATTCTTTTTACAATGTTTTGCCGTTTCAGATAGGTGGCACTTGCACCGCTTTTGATAAAATCTGCTCTGGGGTTTGATAAATCCACAAGCATCAGATCAATGGTGGCAAAGCCTTCTTCGTCAGGCTGTTGCCCCAAAACAGAATTGGCAAGACGGACAGCTGAGGCGGGTGAAAAACCTGCATATAGCAATCTGCACAGTAACCTTACCGTTTCGGTGCTTTGTAAACGGGCAGCATCTCCGCTTCCTTTTCCGTCGCTGAGAATAAGAAGAATATTTCCGTCAGGAAGAGTAAGGGAGGCAAAGGTGTCTCCTGAATTTTTTTGTCCCTCCTTGGGTGTTGCAGAAACTGCATGAATGAGACGGTAAGGAGTTGCCTCGGAAAATCCTAAGGTGCATTGATTCAGACGACAGTCTCCTTCTGTTTTTTCCATGGGACATTCCAACAGTTGGCTGAGTAAAGAGGTGATTTCTTTACAGCCGTCTGTCATTTGGCAGCTTTTGACAGATAAATGAACTTGATACCGTCCACATGAATTTTTAATGACTTCTACCGATTGCGGAGCATATCCCCGTCTGTCCAATTCGCAGGAAAGGGAAAAGGCAAGCTCTTCGTGAAAGCTTACGGTTTGATTTAAGTGGTCGGCAAGCTTGTCTATGACAACGGAAACATCTTCCAACTGCCTAATGGTAAATGCGGTAGCACGGTCCAGACGTCCTTGCCAGAATAATTCATTTTTATACAATTCATAAAGATTATTGATTTCATATAAATAATTAGGGAGAGAATCACAACGTTTTCTGAAATAAACAGGTAAGTCCTGTTTGCATACAAACCCTTTTTGCTCAATGATAGCAAAGCAATGACAAATAAGCTTTTCCATTTCGGCTGTTTCCCGCTTCCAACAAAGATTTTTCAGCTTGCAGGAGGAACAGACCCGTTCTTCTACCTTAGAAAGAAGAACCGATTGGCTTGTTTCTATTTCAGGTTGTCCTGCCAAAGCAAAAACAGAGGAGGACAGCTGCAAAAATGCGGAGGAAATACTTTTGAGCTGTTGGCAAACAGATTCCTTAATTCGCATTTCGTTTTCTGACTGGTCAGGGTGAGTCCGATAAATGCCCACATACTCAATCCATTTGGAGGGGAAAAGGAAAAAGAGAAGACAGGCAAGGGGAAAATCAAACAGGCTGACTCCTAATAAAGAAAGCTCACCTATAGTGACCGATGCTAAAAGTCCTGAAAGCAATGCTCCAAGACAAACACCGCATTTTCCAAAGGTGCGGAATAAGTTGCCGAATAGTCCTGCCAAAGCAAACATTCCCAATCGTGCATATAGCACAGAAAGCTCTGTGCTCATTAAAAATGCAGAAACCAAGCCTGCCGTAACCGCATTTTCTGAACGCTCGGAACGGGCAAACAGCAAGGTGAGGAGAATGCATAAGGTATTGCTAATATTGAGTGAGGAAAGACTGACTTGGGGAATCCCTCTTGCGGCGAAGGTAAGAAGAACCAGTAGCCCTAACGAATCCTCGGGACGCAAAAAATGACGTGCCTTTGTTTTCAATACAGACAATCCGTTTTGAAAAAAACCTACGCATAAAAATCCTCCTGCTGTACAAAGTACAAGGAGAAGAATATCATAAGGAATCCCGCCGTTTTTGATGATAAAGAAAAGGTTGGATACGGTCAACGCTCCCGATACGGTCAAACCGGTAAAAAAGGAATTCCGAAAGAGGAATTCTTCGTCAATCCAAAGAACCAAAGCAAGAAAGAAAAGAGCGAGAGGGTATCTGGGGTGAAAGGTGAGGGAACAGTAGCCGGCCAAGGAGGATAACAGGCACAGCCAACGTCCACGCTTTGACTTGGCACAAACCGTTCCTAAGGCAAGACCTGCAGGTAAGGGTTGTCCGAACAGAGAAGCACGTGATACTAAAAAGCAGAGTATCAGTTCTGGTAAAAAGCTTGGAAGTCGTTTTGTTACTTTTGTTACAGTTTGTTTTTTCGGTTTTGTAATTTGCATAATCAGTTCCTTCTTTATGTTTTGTTTCTTTTATTATACTCAAAAATGGTTTATTTTTTTGTTGTTTTTTGGAGGAAGGATACCAAAAATTACGACAAAATCAATCGGAAAAAGAAATTTTTCTTCTGAATGTATTCAATAAAACCAAGAAAAGAGAACAAAAAAGTCAAAAAACATCTGATAAAAAGGTAAAATTTATTGAAAAAGTAAAAAAAATTAGAAAAACCCCTTTATTTTTTATAAAAAATATGCTATAATAAAGTAAGAAAGAAACTTATGCATTTCAGAATGTGAGGTCGGATGATGAACAATAAGTTGATTGCAGAGCAGTTAGAACAATTTCATCAGGGTAACAGTATGGATGCTTATCGGTTTATGGGTTGCCATAAGGAGTCATGCGGATATGTGTTCCGTGTGTGGGCACCCAATGCCAGATCCGTTCGCGTTGTGGGACGGTTCAATGACTGGGATCGGGATTGTGCCCCCATGAAATCTATCGGTTATGGTATTTGGGAACAGCGTGTAAAAAATGCCGAAATGTATGATGAATATAAATATTATGTAGAGCGTCCGGACGGAACCTTTGTGATGAAAAGCGACCCATATGGTGTTCATATGTGTACACCTCCCGATAATGCCAGCAAAGTATATTCTATTGAGGGATTTCAATGGGAGGATGCTTCCTATTTAAAACAAAAAAAGGGAAAAAATCCGTTAGAACAGCCGATGAATGTGTATGAGGTGCATCTTGGTTCCTGGAAAAAGTACGAGGACGGAAACTTCTTTTCTTATGAAAAGGTTGCCGATGAGCTGATTACTTATGTCGCAAAGATGGGATATACTCATATTGAGTTGATGCCTGTGAGTGAGTATCCTTATGATCCATCCTGGGGGTATCAGGTGACGGGATATTATGCCCCTACCTCACGATACGGAACACCGCACGATTTTATGAGTTTTGTGAATAAATGCCACAAGGCAGGAATTGGTATAATTTTAGATTGGGTGGGTGCTCATTTTCCCAAGGACGAAAATGGTCTTTATGAATTTGACGGAAGCTGCTGTTATGAATCATCGGATAAGGTGATGAACGAGCATCCTGACTGGAATACCAGAATTTTCAATTATGAACGGAATGAAGTGGTATCTTTTTTGATATCCAATGTTATTTATTGGCTGGATCTGTATCACATTGATGGGATTCGTGTGGATGCAGTTGCTTCCATGCTGTACCTGGATTACGGCAGGCGGGACAGAGAATGGCATCCTAACAAGTATGGCGGTAATCAAAATATCGGTGCCATTGAGTTTTTAAGAAAGCTAAACAGTGCTGCCTTTTCCTTTGACCCTTCCGTTTTGATGATTGCAGAAGAATCCACTGCTTTTCCCATGGTAACCAAACCGGGATTTGACGGTGGCTTGGGTTTTAATTTTAAGTGGAATATGGGCTGGATGAACGATATGTTGTCTTATATGTCGGCAGATCCTCTTTTCCGAAAAGGAATGCATCATCATCTAACCTTTTCCTTGACCTATGCATTTTCCGAAAATTATATTTTGCCTCTTTCACATGATGAGGTGGTGCATGGAAAGTGTTCTATGATTAATAAAATGCCGGGAGAATATGAAGAAAAATTTGATAACCTACGAGCTTTTTACGGTTATATGATGGCACATCCCGGAAAAAAACTGAGCTTTATGGGGAATGAATTTGCACAGTTTATCGAATGGAATTATGAGCAGGAGTTGGATTGGTTGCTGCTTCAATATCCCAATCATAAAATGATGCAGCAGTATGTGAGAGATTTGAATCGGTTTTATTTGGAACACCCTGCCCTTTGGAAGAATGATTCTGACTGGAGTGGATTTTGGTGGCTTTCCAATGATGACCATGACCAAAGTGTAATTGCTTTTTGCCGTTCGGATGGGGAAGAGGAACTGTTGGTCATTTGTAATTTTTGTCCGGTGGAACGGAAACAATACCGTATAGGGGTTCCTGATGAGAGTGCCTACCGACCGGTATTTTCCGCAGATTATAAAAAGTATGGGGGCCGTGGAACTCCTCTTCGGACTGTTCATGCAAAAAACATTGGGTGGCACGGATTTGATTACAGTATTTCTGTTACCGTTCCTCCCATGTCAACCGTGTTTTATCAGAAGCAGCAAAAGAGAACGCAGAATAAGAGTAAAACAAGATAAAAGAGAAAGGAAGCGTTTGTTTTATGGCAAGAAGAAAGGAATGTATTGCAATGCTGCTGGCAGGCGGTCAGGGAAGCCGTCTGAAGGTGTTAACGGAGGAAACGGCAAAACCTGCCGTACCCTTCGGAGGAAAGTACAGAATTATTGATTTTCCCTTGTCTAACTGTGTAAATTCAGGAATTGATACTGTGGGGATTTTAACCCAGTATCAGCCTTTGGAGCTGAACGAATATGTGGGAAACGGTCAGCCTTGGGGACTCAATCGGAATTTTGGCGGTGCTCATATTTTGCCTCCCTATTCCAAGAGTAAAAAATCGGAATGGTATAAGGGAACGGCAAACGCCATTTGTCAGAATATCCCCTTTATTGAACGATATGATCCTGAATATGTGTTGGTGCTTTCGGGGGATCATATCTATAAAATGGATTATTCCAAAATGCTTTCTTATCATAAAGAGAAAAATGCAGAATGTACCATTGCAGTGCTGGATGTTCCGGTGGAGGAAGCTTCTCGTTTTGGGATTATGACGCTTAATAAAAGCGGTGCAGTCAAAGAATTTGAAGAAAAACCCAAAAAACCAAAGAGCACCAAAGCTTCTATGGGAATTTATATTTTCAATTGGAGTATTCTGAAGGAATATCTTCTTGCAGATGACGAGGATGAATCCTCGTCCAACGATTTCGGAAAAAACATTATTCCTAAAATGCTCGAAGATAAACGGAAAATGTTTGGATATGAATTTGAAGGGTATTGGAAGGATGTAGGAACCATTGAAAGTCTTTGGGAAGCCAATATGGATTTGTTGCTTGAAAAAGACAATCCCAATTTCTTGAAATTAAAGGACTCTAAATTCAAGATTTATGCCAGAAACTATGCTCAGCCCGGAAGTTTTATCGGAAAAGAATCAGAAATTTCCAATTCTTTTGTGGCAGAAGGATGCGATGTTCGGGGTAAGGTGGAAAATTCTGTGATTTTTACAGGCTGTGTCATTGAGGAAGATGCTTATATTAAAGACAGCGTGATTATGCCAAATGCAGTGATTCGAAAAGGAGCCAACGTAAAATATGCCATTGTGGGCGAAAATGCCCAAATCGGCATCAATGCCAAGGTAGGAGATTTGAAGGAGTATTACAGCCCGAAGGAGTGGGGCATTGCGGTGGTTGGAAAAGAACGTGTGGTTGAACAAAACCAGACAAGTCGGATCGTAGCCATGTCGTTCTGTGAGCC
>JAZQHN010000250.1:0-21206 GCA_045540615.1 Clostridia bacterium | reverse complement strand
TTCATGTTTTCACCAATTTTTGCAATCAAAGCAGTCAGCTTTTCTGCAACAGTTTCAGCTTCATAAGGCAGAGCCTTCAAAGCTTCTACGTCAGCAGGGTTCTTGTCTGCAACAATTTTAGCAGTGTTCTGAACAAATTCAACGAACTCTGCATTCTTAGCAACAAAGTCAGTTTCAGCATTTACTTCCAACAGAACGCCAACGCCGTTTTCTTCCAATGCATAAACCAAACCTTCGGAAGCAATTCTTCCTGCTTTCTTTTCAGCAACCTGCATTCCGCGTTCGCGCAAAAATTCAATTGCTTTTTCCATATCACCACCGGTTTCGGTCAATGCTTTTTTACATTCCATCATACCGCAACCGGTCTTTTCTCTTAAATCTTTAACAGCTTGTGCTGTAATCATGGTATTCACAATCCTTTCGATTCAATTTCAGATTTGAATTATTCTTCTGTTGCGGGCTCAGTAGCTTCTTCAGCTTCATCTACAGAGAACTGTTCTCCCTGTTTCCCTTCCAAAATCGCATTTGCAACGGTAGAAGCAATCAGCTTAACGGCACGGATTGCATCGTCATTACCGGGGATTACATAATCCACTTCTTCAGGGTCACAGTTGGTATCAACGATAGCAACAACGGGAATACCCAGTTTCTTTGCTTCCATGATAGCAATGTGTTCTTTCTTGGGGTCAACTACGAACAGTGCACCGGGCAGACGCTTCATTTCTTTGATACCGCCCAAGAACTTTTCCAGTTTTTCCAATTCGCCCTTCAGTTTGATAACTTCCTTCTTAGGCAACAAATCAAAGGTGCCGTCTTCTTCCATCTTCTTGATCTGATTCAATCTGTCAATTCTTTTGCGGATGGTTTTGAAGTTGGTCATCATACCGCCCAGCCATCTTGCATTTACGTAGTACATTCCTACACGTTCTGCTTCTTCTTTGATGGAATCCTGAGCCTGTTTCTTGGTTCCTACAAACAGAACATCGTCACCGTTTGCAGCAACTTCTCTGATGAAGTCATACGCTTCTTCGATCTTCTTTACTGTCTTTTGCAAGTCAATAATATAGATCCCGTTTCTTTCTGTGAAGATGTATTCCGCCATTTTGGGGTTCCATCTTCTGGTCTGGTGTCCAAAATGAACACCGGCTTCCAACAGTTGTTTCATTGCAATAACTGCCATTTTTACATACCTCCTGTTTTTTGATACCTCCACTTCGTTCTGCGGGTCAACAAACCCTTTGGGCAACCTGTCCACCCTCCCGAAATGTGCGTATTCTTAATTATTGCCAAAATATTATACCACATTTTTTCAGAAAAAGCAAGCTTTTTTTAAAATTATTTTCAGAAATTTTAAAATTTTGTGACAAAAAAACCGAGGACATTCATCCTCGGTTTTTCCACGGGAGTTTCCTCCCCTTTTTATTACCTGATTAGTCCACCAACTGCAGAACAGCCATAGGAGCTGCGTCGCCTCTGCGGGGACCCATTTTAATGATTCTGGTATATCCACCGTTTCTTTCCGCATACTTAGGTGCGATTTCATCAAACAGCTTCTTCACCACATCTTCTTTGGTAATATATGCCAGCGCCTGTCTTCTGGAATGCAATGTATTGGTTTTACCCAATGTAATCATCTTTTCCACCATGCTTCTGGCTTCCTTTGCTCTTGTTTCTGTAGTAACGATCTGACCGTTTTCCAGCACACAAGTAGTCAAAGATCTCAGCATAGCACGACGCTGATCGGTAGGTCTGCCTAATTTTCTTGTTCCAGGCATTTCAAATACCTCCTTTGTTCTTGAATTTAGCCTTATTACTGGTCCTCAGATTCGGACAAAGACAATCCCAAAGAAATCAGTTTGTTGATGACTTCTTCCAGGGACTTTCTGCCCAGGTTTCTGACCTTCATCATATCTTCTTCAGTTTTGCCAATCAAGTCTTCCACCGTGTTAATTCCCGCACGCTTCAAGCAGTTGTAGGAACGAACAGAGAAATCCAAATCTTCGATTTGCATTTCCAGCACCTTTTCCTTCTTTGTCTCTTCCTTTTCCACCATGATTTCAGTGTTTCTGGCATCATCGGAAAGGTCGATGAACAAATCCAAGTGCTCATTCATAATCTTCGCACCAAGGCTGACAGCTTCATCCGGACGGATGGTTCCATCTGTCCAAACGTCAACCACCAACTTGTCAAAATCAGTATCCTGACCGACACGGGTGTTTTCCACGTTGTAATTAAACTTTACAACAGGCGTATAAATGGAGTCAACCGGAATGATTCCGATTACATTATTTCCCATTGCCGCCTTGTTTCTCTCTGCTGAAACATAGCCACGACCATGATCCAACGTGATTTCCATATACAGCTTTGCATCCTCATTCAAAGTAGCAATCAACAAATCGTTGCTTAAAATCTCTACATCTGAATCAGGCTTGATATCAGAAGCATAGATTTCACCTGCGCCCTTTGCTTCAATAAATACAGTCTTAGGACCGTCACAATGAAGCTTGGCAATCAGCTTTTTGAGGTTTAATACAATCTCGGTAACATCTTCTCTGACACCGGGAATGGTAGAAAATTCATGCAAAACTCCGTCAATCTTAACAGAGGTTACCGCAACACCAGGGAGCGATGACAGTAAAATTCTGCGCAAGCTGTTTCCCAGTGTCATTCCGTATCCCCGCTCCAGTGGTTCTACGATAAAACGGGCATAGGATGCGTTGTCCTTTTCTTCAATACACTCAATTCTTGGTTTTTCGATCTCGATCATTGACAAAACCCTCCTTCAATATTCAATTTTAACTTTTCAAAAATTGAACTCTGATTACTTGGAATAGTACTCAACAATAAGATGCTCTTCCAACGGGAGGTCAATGTCTTCTCTTGCTGCTAAAGTAACAACCTTAGCCTGCAATGTGTTACGATCCAAATCCAACCACTTAGGAATTACTTTTCCTTCGGTTGCTTCCAAAACTGCTTTAATCTTGGTTTTGCCACGGCTGCCTTCTTTTACAGCAATAACATCCCCGGGGGATACCAAGTAAGAAGGAATATCAACCTTCTTGCCGTTTACGGTAAAGTGACCGTGTCTGACCAGCTGTCTTGCTTCAGGACGGGACATACCAAATCCCAATCTGTAAGCAACGTTGTCCAGTCTGCTTTCCAAGATTGCCAGCAGGTTTTCACCTGTGATTCCGGCTTTCTTTTCAGCCATAACGAAATACTTTTCGAACTGACCTTCCAAAACGCCGTAATATCTTCTTGCTTTCTGTTTTTCTCTTAACTGAATTCCGTATTCAGAAACCTTTTTTCTGCTCTGGCCGTGCTGACCGGGCGCATAAGGTCTTCTGTCAACGGCGCATTTTCCTGTATAACAACGATCGCCCTTCAGAAAAAGCTTCTGACCTTCTCTGCGGCAAAGTCTGCATACCGCTTCGGTATAACGTGCCATATCTGCACCTCCATTAATTAATAGTATTCCCGCACTTCCGTCAGATCAAACTCTGCGGCGTTTGGGAGGTCTGCATCCGTTGTGGGGGATAGGAGTTACGTCTTTATTCATAGTAACTTCCAATCCTGCTCCCTGCAATGCTCTGATTGCAGCTTCTCTTCCGGCGCCGGGACCTTTTACATATACTTCAACCATCTTCAGGCCGTGCTCCATAGCCGCTTTGGCAGCGGTTTCTGCAGCAGTCTGAGCAGCAAAGGGAGTGTTCTTTCTGGAACCGCGAAAGCCCATTCCGCCTGCGCTTGCCCATGAAATCGCATTACCGGCAACATCGGTAATGGTTACGATGGTATTATTGAACGAAGAACGGATATGAACCGCACCGCGTTCGATATTTTTACGCTCGCGTCTTCTGCGTGTTGCTTTTTTCACTGTTTTAGCCATGGTATCGAACCTCCTTCTTTACTTTTTCTTACCTGCCATAGTCTTTTTAGGACCTTTTCTGGTACGTGCGTTATTCTTAGTGTTCTGTCCTCTTACGGGCAGTCCGCGTCTGTGTCTCAGTCCACGGTAGCATCCGATTTCCATCAAACGCTTAATGTCCAGAGAAACCTGACGACGCAAGTCACCTTCTACTGTGTAGTCCTTGTCGATTGCGTCACGCAACAAACCAATCTGATCTTCAGTCAAATCCTTTACTCTAGTATCAGGATCGATACCGGTTTCTTCAAGAATTTTTCTGGAGCTGCTAACGCCGATACCAAAAATATAAGTCAAGCCGTATTCTACGCGCTTTTCCTTGGGTAAATCAACACCTGCAATTCTTGCCATTTACTGTTTACACCTCCTGCATTTCTATGCACTTCATTTTTGTGTATTATACTATGAGAAACTCCGTATTGCAAAATTTCGATTTGCCTTTCCCAAAGCCGGTTCACACATCCGGGCTTCCGCCTCAGATCCCTTCTTTCGGAAAAACTGAAATTTCGCCAGCCGCATACGGAATAACATCATTAACCCTGTTTTTGCTTATGCTTGGGGTTTTCGCAGATTACCATTACTTTTCCTTTTCTCTTGATAATCTTACATTTTTCACACATGGGTTTTACAGACGGTCTTACTTTCATGGAAATAACCTCCTAACAATAGTTTACTAAGCGATGGACGGTTTATTTTGCACGCCATGTAATCCGACCCTTGGTCAAATCGTAGGGCGACATCTCAACCGTAACCTTGTCACCCGGAAGAATCCGGATAAAGTTCATACGAAGTTTACCCGAAATATGAGCCAATATCTTGTGCCCGTTTTCTAATTCAACCTGGAACACTGCGTTAGGCAATGCCTCAACAACCGTACCTTCCAATTCCAAAACATCATCTTTCGCCAAAGGAATACCTCCTTCCAGAATTTTGGCTCGACGTTACACATCATTCTGCTGCGTATTCAGTTCCGCAATGGCAGTTCTGAGCTCTGCGTTTGTTACTTTGCAATCATTACTCAGCTTCTGCGCAATAAATTCACTATTTCTTCCAAGTGCCTTCAGATGCTTCACCTTTTTCCTTTTGGGATGATCGGTTTTTCGCATCCTTCCGTCGCTGATAGCAACATAATTCTCGTCTTCCACAGACAATACAACAAAGATTTTTCCTTTGTCCCGTCCAGCAATTGATTGAACAAATGCTGACGGATAAATATCATCCACCGATTTCTTCACCTCAAAAATCATTTTACTTTGTCAATATTAACGGGTCTTGCTCCGTTACCAATATCGTATTTTCATAATGGGCTGCCAATTTGCCATCCGCTGTCACTGTGGTCCACCCGTCTTCCAGCACCTTAACCTTGTACGTTCCCTGATTAATCATGGGTTCTACAGCCAAGGTCATACCCGGATAGAGACGAACTCCCCGACCGGGTGCACCGTAATTCGGAATGCTGGGTTCTTCGTGAAGCTGACTTCCTATTCCATGCCCCACAAAATCTCGAACAACACCATAGCCGGCAGATTCTGCACAGGCCTGTACCGCATGAGAAATGTTACTCAGCCGTTCTCCGGATTTTGCATGAGCAATCCCTTCATAGAAACTTTGCTCCGTTACCTGAATCAGGCGGGCTGCTTCCGGGCTGATTGTTCCGACACCGAAGGTTCTTGCACAATCTGCATGATAGCCGTTATGATATACACCGATATCAATACTGATAATATCACCTTCCTGCAATCTCCGTTCTCCCGGAATTCCGTGGATCACCACTTCATTCACCGAAGCACAGACCGAACCGGGAAATCCCCGATAATTTAAAAAGGAAGGTTTCATACCATGACCTGTAATACAGTCATAAGCAATTTTATCAATTTCTCTTGTTGTGATTCCTTCTCGTAACGAGTTTTGAATTTTCTCTAAAACTTCTACCGCCACAAGACCGGCTTCTCTCATCAAAGAAATTTCCTTTTTTGATTTAATCGAAATCATACTAATTTGCCCCCACTGCCGCAAAGGCTTTTGCTGTAATTACATCTAAGGGTTGATCGGCACTGATTTCCTTCAGCAAGCCTTTCTTACCGTAGTAATCCTTCAGCGGTGCACTTTGAGCATAGTAGACCTGCAATCTTTTTTTGATTGTCTCTTCTTTATCATCATCACGGGTTTTCAACTCACTGTCGCATTTATCGCAAAAATTGCCTTTTGCTGACGGTTTGTTATCAATGTGGAAGGTTGCCCCGCATTTAGGACATTCTCTTCTTCCGCCTAACCGTTTGATAATGACTTCATCCGGTGCATCAAAGGAAAGGGCCAAATCAATTCCGATTCCCATATCATCCAAGGCTTCTGCTTGGGCGATGGTGCGAGGAAAGCCATCCAGGATAAAGCCATTGTGGCAATCCTCTTCCTTTAAACGCTCGGATATCATACCAATCATCACGTCATCACTTACCAGCTGTCCGTGATCAATCAGTTCTTTTGCTTTTTTTCCCAATTCCGTTCCTTTCCGGATTGCTGCACGAAGCATTGCTCCGGTAGAAATGGTCGGAATATCTAATTTTTCTGAAAGCAACTCTGCCTGAGTACCTTTACCGGCACCCGGAGCGCCTAACAGAATCATCTTCACGTCATTCACCTCTTAATCCGGTTTTCAATCAAACCTTACGATGTCCTCTATTCCAAAAATCCTTTGTAATGACGAATCATCATCTGAGATTCAATTTGTTTTCCGGTTTCCAAAACAACACCAACAACGATCAAGATTGAAGTTCCGCCGATACCGAAGGAGCTTAATCCAAATGCTGCTGCAACAATCATGGGGAACAATGCTACAATTGCAATAAACAATGCTCCTGCCATGGTGATCTTGTTCAAAGACTTTTCAACAAATTCAGAAGTAGATCTTCCGGGACGGATTCCAGGAATGAAACCGCCGTTGTTCTTCATGTTATTTGCAATTTCAACAGTATTGAACTGAATTTTTGTATAGAAGAACGTGAAGAACAAAATTAACAGAAAATACAAAATCATATAACCAACAGAACCATAACCAAAAATATTGGTCATAATCCAACCGCTGCCCTGCTTTCCGAACA
The DNA here is from genome assembly GCA_045540615.1 of Clostridia bacterium. Taxonomy (GTDB): domain Bacteria; phylum Bacillota; class Clostridia; order HGM11514; family HGM11514; genus SIG438. The sequence continues at coordinate 14,183 of JAZQHN010000250.1, read as the reverse complement.
ACTGCATAATAGTTGCGGGGAAAGACATAATAGACATTGCGAAGATGATAGGCATTACACCTGCCATACTTACTTTAATCGGAATATGAGTGCTCTGTCCGCCATACATTTTTCTGCCAACGACACGCTTTGCGTACTGAACAGGAATTCTCCGTTCTGCTTCGTTCATCCAAACGATTGCTCCGATCAAAACAACACATGCAATCAAAATGACTACAGCGCCAATCCAATGCAAGCCACCGCCTTGAACATTTCCGATAATCTGCATTACCAACTGAGGCATACGGCATACGATACCAGTAAAGATGATCAAGGAAATACCATTTCCGATTCCCTTATCGGTAATCTTTTCGCCCAACCACATCAAGAATGCAGTACCGGAAGTCAATGTGAGAATTACTGTAAAGTAGGTCAGCAAACCGGGATTCTTAACAGCACTTTGCAAACCAAAGTACATACCGGTAGACTGAATGAAAGCAAGGAGGATGGTCAAAACTCTTGTATACTGACCAATCTTCTTTCTGCCTTCTTCTCCCTGACGGGAAAGCCGTTCCAAAGCCGGAACTGCTACGCTCAGTAATTGCATAATAATGGAAGAGTTGATATAAGGGGTGATACTCATTGCAAAAATTGTTGCCTGAGATAAAGCACCACCGGAAATCATATCCATCAATCCCAGCATATCCAATTTACCTACTGCTTCGCTCAATGCTCCCGCATCCAATCCGGGTACGGGAATATGAGATCCTAAACGGAAAATTACCATCATAATAATGGTGTATACGATTTTCTTTCTTAAATCCGGAATCTTGAATGCATTTACAATTGTTTTAAACAATTTAAATCACCTCGAACTTTCCGCCAACTGCAGTAATCTTCTTCTTTGCAGATTCAGAAAATCTTGCAGCCTTTACGGTAAGGTTCTTGGTTAATTCACCTCTGCCCAATACAACGATACCGTCGCAAATTTTTGAAACAACACCGGTTTCTTTCAGTAATGCCGGAGTTACTTCTGTTCCGTTTTCAAATCTTTCTAATTGAGCAACATTAATTGATACATATTCTTTTGCAAAAATATTGACAAAACCACGTTTCGGCAGTCTGCGGTATAAAGGCATCTGTCCGCCTTCGAAACCGGGTCTTACTCCACCGCCGGAGCGAGCTTTTTGTCCCTTGTGACCACGGCCTGCGGTTTTACCGTTACCGGTTGCATGACCACGGCCCTTTCTTTTCGGATCCTTTACAGAACCAGGAGCCGGAGACAATTCACAAAGTTTCATTTGCACACACCTCCTTCGTTATTTTACCTCTTGCACTTCTACCAAATGTGACACTTTATTCACCATACCACGGATCGCAGGACCATCCTCGAATACCTTGGTATCTCTGATTTTTTTCAAACCGAGGGCTGCTACGGTCGCAATCTGGTCATCTTTTCTACCAATGGTGCTTTTTACCAAAGTAACACTGATCTTAGCCATGTCGCAACCTCCTTAACCTATAATTTCTTCGGTAGTTTTGCCTCTCAGCTTAGCTACCTCTTCTGCACTCTTCAGATCCGCCAGTGCAGCAATGGTAGCACACACAACGTTTTTCGGATTGTTAGAACGCAGAGACTTTGCTCTGATGTCTTTGATACCTGCTAATTCCATTACCGCACGGGCTGCACCGCCTGCGATAACACCGGTACCTTCACCGGCGGGTTTTACCAATACACGGCCTGCACCGTATTCACCGATGACATCGTGAGGAACCGTAGTTCCCAGCAGATTTACTGTGATCATATTTTTCTTTGCATCTTCAATTCCCTTGCGGATTGCTTCAGGAATTTCAGCAGCTTTTCCCATTCCGCATCCTACATGGCCGTTTTCATCACCAACAACCACCAACGCGGAAAAACGGAAAGTACGTCCGCCCTTTACAACCTTGGCGACACGATTTATTGCAACAACTTTTTCTTTGATATCCAATGTGCTTGCATCAATTCGTTCCGTCATGATGTTCCTCCTTTACTAAAACTTTAATCCGCCCTCACGAGCACCTTCGGCAAGTTCCATAACTCTGCCGTGATACAGGTATCCGCCGCGGTCAAATACAACCTCTTCAATCCCCTTAGCTTTAGCACGCTCTGCAATCAGCTTACCAAGCTCACGGGCAGCAGATTTATTGCCACCGTAGGTATCCGCAAAATCTTTATCCAATGTAGATGCGCTTGCCAATGTAACGCCGTTCACATCGTCAATTACCTGCGCATACATATGCTTCAAACTTCTGAATACATTCAAACGAGGACGTTCAGGAGTACCGGAAATGTTCTTACGAACTCTTTCATGCCGTTTCAATCTGTTTTTGTTAGATGACGGTTTATTTACCACTCTGAGTCACTCCTTTCCCTTATTTCTTAGCGCCAGTCTTACCTTCTTTGCGTCTGATATGTTCATCAGCATACTTGATTCCCTTGCCCTTATAGGGTTCCGGAGGTCTCTTTTCTCTGATTTCAGCCGCAATCTGTCCAACTGCTTGTTTATCAATACCGCGAACGATAATCTGGTTGGGTCCGGGCACTTCAAAAGTGATCATCTCGGGTTCATCCATTTCTACAGGATGAGAATACCCCAGATTCAACACCAGTTTCTTGCCTTGCTTTTGTGCTCTGTAACCAACACCGTTTACTTCCAATTCCTTGGAATATCCTTCGGTCACACCTACGATCATATTGTTCAGCAGGGTTCTTGTCAAACCGTGCATCGCTCTATGAATCTTGTCTTCAGAGGGACGTTCGATAACGATTACATTGCCCTCTTGTTTAATCAGCATATCTTTATGCAATGCCTTTTCCAAAGTACCTTTCGGACCTTTTACGGTCACAAAGTTGGATTCACCTATTTTCACATCAACTCCGGCAGGTACATCGATCGGCATTTTACCAATACGTGACATGTGTTACACCTCCTAAATCAACCTAAAAATAGTCTTTACCAAATGAATGCCAGTACTTCGCCGCCGATTTTCTGTGCTCTTGCCTGCTTATCGGTCATAATACCCTTAGAGGTAGAAATGATTGCGATACCCAGACCATTCAGCACGCGAGGCAACTTTTCGCAGCTTGCATATACTCTCAGACCCGGTTTTGAAATTCTCTTCAGACCGGAGATTACTTTAGACTTGTTTTCGCCATACTTCAGAGTAACCTTGATAACACCTTGTTTATCGTCTTCGATTACCTGATAGTTCTTAATATATCCTTCTTCTAACAGAATCTGCGCAATGGCTTTTTTCATATTAGAAGCAGGAACATCAACACTTTCATGCTTTGCTGAATTTGCATTTCTGATACGAGTCAGCATATCAGCAATAGGATCGGTAATTTGCATGAGTCTTTCCTCCTTCCAATCGTCTACTCTTTTTACCAGCTGGCTTTTCTTACTCCGGGAATCTGACCCTTATATGCCAACTCTCTGAAACAGATACGGCACACGCCGAACTTTCTCAAATAAGCATGCGGACGACCACAAATTTTGCATCTGTTATAAGCTCTTGTCTGATACTTGGGAGCTTTCTGTTGCTTTAAAATCATAGCCTTTTTTGCCATAATGTTTCCCCTCCTCTCAGTTCTGCTGGAACGGTGCGCCCATCAGCTTTAACAACTCTCTGCCTTCTTCATCGGTTTGAGCAGTTGTAACAAAGATAATGTCCATACCACGCACTTTGTCCACTTTGTCATAATCAATTTCAGGGAAAATTAATTGTTCCTTTAAACCTAAGGAATAATTGCCGCGTCCGTCAAAGGAATTTCCGTTGATTCCTCTGAAGTCACGAACACGAGGCAAAGCCACATTAAACAATCTATCCACAAATTCATACATTTTTTCGCCACGAAGGGTTACTTTACAGCCAATGTTCATGCCTTCTCTTACTTTGAAAGCAGCAACGGACTTCTTTGCTTTTGTGACAGTAGGTTTCTGCCCTGTAATCTGAGCAATATCGCTCATAGCAGCATCCAGTGCCTTTGCATTTTCCTTCGCTTCTCCAACGCCTACGTTTACAACGACTTTATCCAACTTTGGGATCTGCATCGGGCTTTTATAGCCAAACTTCTGCATCAGAGCCGGCGCAATTTCACTTTTATACTTTTCGCTAATTCTTGACATGCTTCAACCTCCTTTCGCTTACTCAATGATTTCGCCGCATTTTTTGCAGTAGCGAGCTTTCTGACCATCTGCCAGCATTTTAATACCGGTTCTGGAAGCTCTGCCGCATTTGTTGCAGTTTACCATTACTTTATCAGCATAAATCGCAGCCTCTTGGTGGATGATGCCGCTGGCATCTCCTGCCTTTCTGGGCTTCTTATGCTTGGTTGCCATGTTGACTCCTTCAACGATAACTTTACCTTCGGAGGGCAACACGGTCAGCACCTTACCCTTCTTGCCCTTATCCTTACCGGACAGAACGGTTACGCTGTCGCCTTTTTTAACGTGTACCTTTTTAATCACTCGTTACACCTCCTACGATTAAAGTACCTCCGGTGCCAGAGACAGAATCTTCATATATTCTTTGTCTCTCAACTCTCTTGCAACCGGCCCGAAAATACGGGTTCCTCTGGGGTTTTTATCATCTCTGATTACAACGGCTGCATTTTCATCCCAACGGATATAAGATCCGTCTTTACGGTGAACACCTTTACGGGTTCTAACGATAACAGCCTTTACAACATCACCTTTTTTAACAACTCCACCGGGAATTGCTTTTTTAACACTGGCAACAATTACGTCACCAACATTCCCGTATCTTCTCTTGGAGCCGCCCAAAACTCTGATACACATAAGCTCCTTGGCGCCGGTGTTGTCAGCGACCCGGAGTAATGTCTGCTGTTGTACCATTCTTTATCCTCCTTCCAAATACGAACTGTGATTTAGCGAGCTTTTTCAACAATTTCAACCAGTCTCCATCTCTTGTCCTTAGACAGGGGTCTGGTTTCCATGATTTTCACCTTATCACCAATACCGCATTCATTCTTTTCATCATGCGCTTTGAACTTAATGGTGCGCTTTACAACCTTCTTATACAAAGGATGCTTTACTCTATCTTCGATTGCAACGACAATGGTCTTATCCATTTTATCGCTTACAACTTCGCCGATTCTGACTTTTCTTTCTGCTCTTTCCATGGAAATAGCCTCCTTTCACCTATTGACGCTCTCTGAGAATGGTCTTAACGCGAGCGATGTCACGTTTTACATCAACAATTCTCATGGGATTATCCAACTGGTTGGTGGCATGCTGAAATCTAAGATTAAACAGCTCGGCCTTCAATTCATTTTGTTTTACTTCCAATTCTTCAACGGTCAAATCTCTTAATTCGTTAGCTTTCATCATTATCACCACCTACTTCTTTTTCGCGTGTAACAATCTTACACTTTACAGGAAGCTTATGCATAGCAAGACGCAGAGCTTCCCGAGCAACTTCCTCGGAAACACCGCCCACTTCAAACATAACACGACCGGGTTTTACTACTGCTACCCAGTACTCAGGAGATCCTTTACCGCTACCCATACGGGTTTCAGCAGGTTTCTCGGTTACGGGCTTATCCGGGAAAATTTTGATCCAAACCTGACCGCCTCTCTTTGTATAACGGGTCATTGCAATTCTGGCAGCTTCAATCTGGTTGCTTGTAATCCAAGCAGGCTCTGTAGCCTGTAAACCAAATTCACCATTGGAAACGAAATTTCCGCGGCTTGCTTTACCCTTCATACGACCACGCATCACTCTGCGGTACTTTACTCTCTTAGGTAATAACATTTATTTTCCTCCTTCCGACTTAACTGCTTTCTTACTTTCTGGAAGGACCTCCCCTTTGTAAATCCATACCTTTACGCCAATTTTTCCGTAAGTGGTATCTGCTTCTGCAAAACCGTAATCAATATCAGCACGCAGAGTCTGCAGAGGAATTGTGCCTTCGTGATAGTGCTCGCTACGAGCAATTTCTGCTCCGCCCAGACGACCGGAACACAGGGTTTTGATTCCCTTGGCATTCAGCTTCATTGTACGCTGCATTGCCTGTTTCATTGCACGTCTGAAGGAAGTTCTTTTTTCCAGCTGTAATGCAATATTTTCTGCAACCAGCTGAGCATTCATATCCGGCTGTTTTACTTCAACAATGTTCAGAGAAACTTCTTTCCCAATTGCCTTTTCTACTGCAGCCTTTACCTTTTCGATTTCAGTTCCCTGACGACCGATAATAAGGCCGGGCTTTGCAGCATGGATATTAATTCTGATCTTTGCGGATGCTCTTTCGATTTCCAAACGAGCAATTCCGGCCTGATACAGCATTTTCTTGAGTAATTTTCTGATTTTATAATCTTCTACAAGATTATCACCGTAACTGGTCTTGTCAGCGTACCATTTAGAATCCCAGTCTTTGATAACACCGACTCTCAGACCATGAGGGTTAACTTTCTGGCCCATAACTTAGCCTCCCTTTCCTTATTCTTTTTCCTTTAACACCAAGGTAATGTGACTGGTTCTCTTTCTGATTCTGAATGCACGTCCCTGTGCTCTCGGTCTGATTCTCTTAAGCGTGGGGCCCTGGTTTGCATAACATTCTGCAACGTACAGCTTTTCAATATCCATTTCGTGATTGGTTACTGCGTTTGCAATTGCAGAGTTCAGTAATTTTTCCAGAATTTCACTTGCAGCCTTAGGTGTATTCTTTAAGATACCAAGGGCGGTTGCAACGTCCTTGTTTCTGATCATGTCCAGTACAATCTTCACTTTTCTTGAAGAAATACGAGCATAACTTAATTTTGCTTTTGCTTCCATGTTAAAACTGCCTCCTTTCACCAAAAATCAATTTGGTTTCTTATTTCCCGCTTGATTTGGAACCTGCATGGCCACGATAAGTTCTGGTAGGAACAAATTCGCCAAGCTTATGACTAACCATATCTTCAGTCAGATATACGGGAACGTGTTTTCTTCCGTCATGAAGCGCGATCGTGTGCCCAACCATTTCAGGGAAAATCGTGGAAGATCTTGACCATGATTTCAGCACTCTCTTTTCGCCTGCTTCATTCATTTCTATGATTCTCTTCAGTAAACGTTCGTCTACAAAAGGTCCTTTCTTTAAGGATCTGCTCATTACATTGCCTCCTTCCAAGTGGAATCACGCAAATCGTAAAGATTATTTTGCGTTTCTTCTCTTGACAATAAACTTATCGCTCTTATTCTTTTTCTTTCTGGTCTTCAAGCCCAGAGCAGGTTTACCCCAAGGTGTAACAGGGCTGGGTCTTCCGATAGGAGACTTACCTTCACCACCGCCGTGGGGATGGTCATTGGGGTTCATAACAACACCGCGGACGGTGGGTCTCCAACCCATATGACGCTTTCTGCCGGCTTTACCAATAGAAATATTTTCATGTTCCAGATTTCCTACCTGACCAATGGTCGCACGGCAGTTCATTCTGATCTTTCTTACTTCGCCTGAAGGCAGTCTTACCTGAGCATACTCGCCTTCTTTTGCCATCAACTGAGCCGCATTACCTGCTGCACGAACCAACTGTCCGCCCTTACCGGGAGCTAACTCAATGTTGTGAATCATGGTACCAACGGGAATCTGAGCAATTTCCATTGCGTTACCGGGTTTAATGTCAGCACCTACACCGCTTAACAGAGTAGTTCCAACAGTCAGACCGTTGGGAGCCAGAATATAAGCCTTTACTCCATCTTCATATTGAATCAAAGCGATGTTTGCGCTTCTGTTAGGATCGTACTCAATGGTCTGAACCACTGCAGGAATCCCATCTTTATTTCTTTTGAAATCAATAATTCTGTATTTTTTCTTGGCACCGCCGCCTCTGTGACGAACGGTAATTCTACCATAAGAGTTCCGTCCGGCATGCTTTTTCAAAGATTTTACCAAGGATTTCTCGGGCTTTGAAGCAGTAATCTCTTCAAAGGAAGAAACGGTCATAAATCTTCTTGCCGGGGAGGTAGGATTAAATTTCTTAACTGCCATCCTGAATTCTCCTCACTTTCCGTATCAGTTTGGGGACTTAAGCCATCCCTTCAAAAAATTCAATGGTTTTGCTGGTTTCTGTCAATTTAACAATTGCTTTCTTCCAGTCAGGTCTTTTCCCAACGTGAACGCCCATTCTCTTGTACTTACCAACAACGTTCATGGTGGTTACGTTCTCTACTTCTACTTTAAACAACTGTTCAACAGCCTGTTTGATTTCGATTTTGTTTGCCCCTTTGGCAACCTGGAACGTATATTTTCTGTCCTGCATATTTTCCATACTGGATTCAGACACGATAGGTCTGATGATTACGTCGTATGCACTTTTCATTATGCGTACACCTCCTCAATCTTGGCAATTGCATCCTTAGATACGATTACCTTGTCACTGTTGAGAACATCATAGGTGTTCAGAGCAGTTGCAAAGGTGGTTGCAGCAGTGGGGATATTGCGGGCAGACAGCACAACATTATCGTCCTTATCACAAGTGATAATCAATGCTTTTCCTTCTACCTTCAATGCGTCCAACATGCTGACAATCTGCTTGGTCTTGATTTCTTCAAAACCGAACTGATCTACAACAATCATACTCTCATCTGCTACCTTTGCACTCAGTGCAGATTTCAGAGCTGCTCTCTTCAGCTTCTTATTTAAAGCATAACGGTAGCTTCTGGGCTTGGGACCGAGGGCAACGCCGCCACCTGTCCATTGAGGAGCCCGAATGCTTCCCTGTCTTGCACGGCCTGTACCTTTCTGTCTCCAAGGTTTGATACCGCCGCCACTTACTTCTGTTCTTGTTTTGGTGCTCTGGGTACCTTGTCTCTGATTTGCCAGATAGTTTTTCACAACTTCATGCAAAGCATATCCGTTTACTTCCTGACCGAAAATTGCATCGCTCAGTTCAATATCACCCATAGTTGCACCGCTTACATTATATAAAGCCACTTTAGGCATGGAACTTCCTCCTTTCTAACTGCTTATTTACCGCTCTTCACGGTGTTTTTTATCGTGATGATTCCGCCTTTGGGACCGGGAACGGCACCCTTAACCAGAATCAAGTTCTTGTCCGCATCGACCTTTACGACATTCAGATTCTGAACAGTTACCTTTTCTACACCGAAATGTCCGGGCAATCTCTTGCCCTTCATAACTCTTCCGGGATAGGAGCAGGCTCCCATGGAACCAACGCCTCTGTGATAACCGGAACCGTGAGACATAGGACCTCTGTGTGTTCCCCAGCGCTTAATGGTACCGGAAAAACCGTGACCTTTGGAAATACCGGAAACATCAACGTGATCTCCTTCAGCAAAAACATCTGCTTTCAGTTCGTCTCCAACGTTCATTTCAGCTGCATTGTCCAGCTTGAATTCCTTCAGAATCTTTTTGTAAGCTACACCGCCCTTATCGAAGTGACCCTTCATAGGCTTGTTCAGCTTTTTGCCGTCAACATCGCAGAAACCAATCTGTACTGCGCTGTATCCGTCTTTTTCAACTTCTTTCTTTTGCACTACTGTGCAGGGACCCGCTTCAATTACGGTAACCGGAATCAAGCTTCCGTCTTCCAGAAAAAGCTGCGTCATCCCGATTTTCTTACCGATGATTGCTTTTTGCATTTCTTTCTTACCTCCTAATGGTTATTGGTTGACCGATTTGGCCAACATGACCTGCCGTCCTTCCGACGACCTAAGTGCCTTACAGCTTGATTTCAATATCCACGCCTGCAGGCAGATCAAACTTGGTTAATGCATCTACTGTTTTTGCAGTAGGAAGCAGAATGTCAATCAAACGCTTGTGGGTTCTCAATTCAAACTGCTCACGAGAATCTTTGTACTTATGAACTGCTCTCAGGATTGTAACAACTTCCTTGCGGGTGGGCAGGGGGATGGGACCGGAAACCTTTGCGCCGGTTCTCTCTGCTGTTTCCACAATACGTTCTGCTGTTTGATCCAGCAAAGCGTGGTCATAAGCCTTGATTCTGATTCTGATTTTGTCTTTTACTGCTGCCATCTGTTTCGCCTCCTATTCATAATGTTTGGTTACGCATAACAGCCGAACATCTGTACACTGTGCCGGGTGTGTCACGACACCCTATCATAAAACCCACATCATGTGGGCAACTTTTACGCAAACACCAAAGATCCGTCTTACCGTGTGGACTTGAATACGAAGAAATCATATCCAGTATCCCCGAAACTGACAAATCTGCAAGAAAAACTTGCTGTTGTGTTACGTCCATAGGTTATTAAAACCTGTGTACAGTGACTTGCGCCCGGTTTTCAAAATCGGACAATCTCCACGGAAAAACCTACATTACCTATGTAGCAACCTCCCGTTTCATCGTATGCCATACGTCACACACCTAATTATTTTACCGCAAAACTTCAATAATGTCAAGCTTTTTTTTAAATTTTTTTTACATTTTTTCATTCTTGTTACATTTGACCGAAAAAAAGGCTATTTTCTTTCTTCCAACAACAAAATAAACAACATTATTTCTATATTATTATTTTTTTCTAATGTTTTCCTATTATACTACAATTTTCTCTGTTTTGTCAATTGTTTACAGAATAAATTTTTTATTTAGATTTATAATAATGATGAAAGGCTAAAATAATATAAAAAAGGAGTTTTTGAAATGAAAAATCAAAACAACAATCAAAATCAGAACAACCAGCAGAATCAGAACAATCAAAACCAAAACAATCAACAGAACAAAAACAACAAACAACAAAACAAAAATAACAAACAGGAAAATAATAATTTCTAACTTTTTTCATAAAAATAACGCCTCTGATATACGAGGCGTTATTTTTCTTTTTTACATTGTCATAACCCAAAAGGCATAAGCGCAAGTACCTTCTTCAAATATTGCTTCCAAAACATACAATTTTGATCCCAGTTCCTGAGGTAACATAAAGCGGTATGTTGTATCCAAAGGAGTTGATTCCAGTAATACTCCATATTCATCATAAACATTTAATGTGACATGTTCAGGAGCAGCATCTTCAAACGAAAAATCAACGTTTCTTCCGCTGTACATAACACATCCCGCCTGACCCTGCATTGCAGTAACATACCCTTCTGTCTTTGCAATTTTCGCCATTTCTTTTTGTTCTTTTGTACCACCGCGCCAATCAATGGGAATTGCTTCGTAAAACATTCCTGTTTCCTTTTGATCCAATTCACCACAATCAAAAATAAGGGTTGGCATTTCGCTGCCAAGCTGCATTACAACTGCAATCACAATAACTGCCAACAGAATTACAGCAATTGCTGCAATAATAATATTTCTTTTGGTTAAATATTGAGTCATTTTATTTCCTCCTAAATCAATAATTCCAAGGGCAATCCCTCACGAGGAGGATGTCCTTGTTTTTTGGCAAGTGTAATAGTTCGGTACACAAACTCCGAAGCATATTTCAAACAATTTGCTTGAGTTTCTTCCTTTAATAAATAAGAAAGAAATACTGAAGCAAATGCATCCCCGGCTCCCGGATATTCTCCGTATACTTCTTTACTTCCATAACAACAACTTTTCCCACTTCGTTTATCATATAACACCGAAAAAACTTTTCCTTCTTCTTCCTTTAAATGAACGCCTGTCAAAACACAGCAGTTGGGACCAAAATCGCAGAGACGTTTTGCCCATTGTTCTGCTTGGGTTCTTGTCAAACTTTCTAAAGCAGATTCTTCCAATAAGTAGGCACCTTCTGTCATATTCGGTGTAATCAATTCCGCTTTTGAGATTAGGTGTCGCATTTGAGAAACCAAGGAATCAGTAACGGTAGAATATAGCACTCCGTTATCACCCAACACCGGATCAACAAGCACATTTCCTGCTCCAAAGGCTTCAATATATTCCTCTACCAAACCGCATTGCTCGGCACTTCCTAAAAATCCACTGTAAATTCCGTCAAACTCCAAATTCAATTGTTTGTAATGACGTAAATTGTCCTTCATAAACCCTGTCATATCCTGAAATGCAAAATCGGTAAATCCTCCCGTATGAGTGGATAATACCGCAGTAGGAACGGGACAAACCTGAATTCCTAAGGCGGACATAACAGGAATAATCACCGTTAATGCACATCTTCCGAATCCTGACAAATCATGAAGTGCTAATACACGGGGAATTTCACGATTCATGAACATCCCTCCTGTAAGGCGGTTTTGGTCCGAAATATTGATAACAGTCACACTTAATCATACCGTTATAAATTTTTCTCTTTTTATCCGCTTTCTTTCCATAGAATTGTTCAAACTCTTCATCCGATGTTAAAATATACTGAGACCAGGTGGAACATTCTCTGAATTGTCTGCCCATAATTTTATACAGTCTGCGGGCATCCTTCAAGTCTCCCAACCGCTCCCCGTAAGGCGGATTACATACAATCACACCATATTCCTCCGATTGACGAAATCCGCACACATCCCGAAGCTGAATAGAAACCAAATTCTCCACTCCGGCTCTTAATGCATTTTCCTTTGACAATGAAACACAGGCAGGATCTACATCATAGCCAAAAATGACAGGCTTGATATCCCGTCGAACCAAATCCTTTGCCTCTTCCTTAGCCTGTTTCCAAAGATTTCGGTCAACCTGTGAAAATTTTTCTCCTGCAAAGACACGGTTTAGACCCGGTGCACGGTTGATTGCCATGAGTGCTGCTTCCACCGGAAAGGTACCCGAACCGCAGAATGGATCGGCAAAGGGGCGGTTTTCATGCCAAACACTTAATTGCAGCAATGCCGCTGCTACTGTTTCGCGAAGAGGAGCGTCATTGGATTTCAGTCGATATCCTCTTTTGTGAAGTCCTGCTCCGCTGGTGTCCAGCATCATGGTAACCTGATCCTTAATAATGCTGAACTGAATCTGATAGGTTGCCCCTTGCTCATCAAACCAATCTACATGGTATTTTTGTTTTAATCGTTCTACAATACTCTTTTTCAAAATAGACTGGCAATCCGAAACACTGAACAGTGTGGATTTCAAAGAAAACCCTTTGATAGGAAAAGCAACATGCTTGGTAATCCATTTTTCCCAGGGCAATTCCTTATTTTTTTCAAACAACTCCTCAAAGGTAGTTGCACGAAATTCACCTATTTTTATCAGTACTCTCTCCCCTGTTCTCAGCCAAAGGTTGGCACGGCAAACCGCCATAGCATCCCCTAAAAAGGTAACCCGTCCGTCCTCAGTACGAATAACTTCGTATCCTAAGGCTCTGATTTCTTTCGCGGTCACTGCTTCTATCCCGAACAATGTGGGTACAATGAGTTCAAACTGTTCCATACTTTCTCCTTTATTGCTTTAGCTTTGCCAAAGCATCTGCAAGAGCACTGTTAAAGGGCCCCTGGTCTTTCTTTTCTTGCTTGTGCAGATAACTGGAAACTTCTCGTTTGGAAAGCTTGCTGCTGTTTTCTGCCAATTTTTTATTAAAGCTTTCAAAGTTTTCTCGGAATCCGCATTTGCATGCATATAGTTTTTTTCCTTCTGAGCCGCGCACTTCCAATTTTTTGTGGCACTGAGGGCAACGGGCATTGCTTTGACGGCTGATGGTTTGCCGATAACCACATTCCGTATTTTTACAAACATATTGTTTGCCATGCTTCCCGTTTACTTCTAATAAAAATTCACCACACTCCGGGCAACGGTTTTTAGTTTGGTTATCGTGACGGTAAACCGCATCACTTGCAATCACATCACGAACCAAATCCTTGGAATACTGTCGCATATCCGCAAGAAATTCTTTGGACTTTACTTGCCCTTTGCTGATTGCAGTTAGCTGCTGTTCCCATTTTCCGGTAAGTTCCGCAGAACGTAGCTCGGGAGGAACAATGGAAATCAACTGAATCCCCTTAGAAGTTGGGAATATTTCCTTTCCCTGTAATTCTATATAATTAACAGAGAATAATTTTTCAATAATATCCGCACGGGTAGCAGGTGTTCCCAATCCGCCTGTGGTATTGATTGCTTCCCGCATTGCCTGATCGGTTATGGTTTTTCCCGCAAACTCCATTGCAGTTAACAAGGTTCCTTCTGTATAGCGGGAAGGTGGCGGTGTTTTTCCTTTTTTAATGTCCAGTTTGGTAACCTTGAGCATATCTCCAACCGATAATTTCGGAAGGCTCTGACTTTTATCCTCTTCGTCACCTTCCTCATCCTCTTCCATAC
>JAZQHN010000249.1:0-4858 GCA_045540615.1 Clostridia bacterium | reverse complement strand
TTTAATTAAATTACTTGAAGAAACTCGCAATAGTCTTTATGAAGTGTTGCAACAGTTATAAGGGGTAATAGGCATATAAATCGTGTTTTATAATAATTTATCAGCTATTTTTCGTTTTATATTAAAAAGCAATATTTATTTCGAATCAAACCAGGAGTATCAAATGGTATTTGTGTTATACTAAGGATGCAAGTTAATAAGAATCAAAAGTTTAGAGATAAAAGGTGCGATATAGGGCACTCCCTTAAAAAGAGTAACAGTCCTCTTATCCGCACCAAACAGTAGAAATTCGGACCTAATAGGTTCGGATTTTTTGTTGTATTACAAAACTAATTAGAAAATTCAGTTGCTTTAATATAATCAATATATATTTTCAGACTTTTGGAAATCCATTTGTTTTTATGGTAGATAAGCTGTTTCCAAATATCAGTATCCACATCAACAATATCAAGATAGCACAAACGTTCTGTGTCAATCATTTCCTTTGTAACAAAATCCGGGAGAAAGGATATCATATTTCCTTGTGCCACCAATGAAGTGATAATATCCGTTCTTCCAATTTCCAAAATCGGTGTAATATTCAAAGATTTTTTTGCAAGTTCTTTATCAAAAACTCTTCTGTAGCCCTGACCGTATTCGGTTAATATAAATGGTTCATTAATAATATCATTTACAGACAAATGCTTGACACCTGCAAATTTTGAATCGACATTGGCGACAAAATGCATGGGCACAGGTTCTTCTTTCACAATAATATAATCTTTATGATAAGAATGACTGTCAAGCGTAAGAATGACATCTGCTTCATTATGATCCAGCATATCAAACATAACAGTAGTATCTGCAGTTGTAAACTTAACAGAAATAGCAGGATACTTTGTGTGAAAATCAATATAATTTCTATTTATCATGTCATCGCAGATGGAATCAGGCGTAACAATGTGAATCTGTCCGCTACACTCCTTATCACTTCCGAGATTTTCTTTGAATTCTTCCGTCAAGGCACGAATCTGATGTGCATAAGAAACAAGCTCCCGACCTCTTTCTGTCAAAGTTATGGTATGATTAATCCGCTCAAACAGAAGACAGTCAAGCTCATCCTCAAGCTGTTTTATCTGAAAAGATATGGTCGACTGCGAATATCCAAGCTGCTCTGCCGCTTTTGTAAAACTACCCAACTCCGCTACATGAATAAAACTAATCAAATTACGTAATTCCATACAATTCCCTCCAACATCTATTTTTTCGATAGTAAACATTGAAACCATTCGTTTGACTAATGACACAATCTATTATATACTATATTACAGAAAAAATCAAGGCTTGGAGGAAATTCAAATGACAAATGCTCAACTTTACACACTCATTGCTCTTTGTATCTATGCAATTGCAATGGCGCTTATTGGATGCATCAGCTATGGCAAGTCTAAAACACTTGACGGCTTCCTGATTGGAGGCAGAAACATTGGTGCATGGGCGACTGCCTTTGCTTATGGCACTACTTATTTCTCTGCAGTTGTTTTTATTGGTTATGCAGGCCAGCACGGTTGGAATATTGGTATCGGAAGTGTTTGGATTGGTATTGGTAATGCAGTTTTAGGTTGCTTGCTTTCCTGGCTTTTGTTTGCCAACAGAACAAGAAAAATGACCAAAAAGCTGAATGCAAGAACAATGCCTGATTACTTTGAAAAAAGATATGCCTCAAAAGGCATGAAGATTTTGGCAGCAGTAATTATCTTTATATTCCTTGTTCCGTATTCTGCAGCTGTTTACAAAGGATTAGGTTCTTTGTTCGGTGCAGTATTCCCCGGTGTTGAAACCTGGGTATGGATGTTGATTATCGCTTGTCTTACAGCAATTTATTTAGTGGCAGGCGGATATATCGCAACTGCATACACAGACCTTATTCAAGGTATCATTATGATTGTTGGGGTTGTATGCCTCGTTTGTACGGTTCTTGGTCATGATGCAGTTGGAGGAATTTCAGGATTGATTGAAAATCTTAGAAACTTCCAGTCGTTGCCAGGAGATCCCAATCCCACAACAGGTTTCCAGTTAACCAATCTGTTTGGTGGGTCATCCTTTAAATTCCTTTGCTTTAATATTATGCTTACAAGCTTTGGTACCTGGGGACTTCCTCAAATGATAGGTAAGTTCTACGCGATTAAAGATACAGCAGCAATCAAGAGAGGGACGATCATCTCCACCATTTTCTGCATTGTTATCGGATGCGGTGCATATCTGATTGGCAGCACATCAAGACTAATCTTGGGCGGTGTTCTTCCTGAAGGCGGAATTGATTCTGTGATTCCTGCTGTTCTTATGGAAGTATTAGGCAGCGGAACACTGGGTATTATCCTTTTGGCAATTATTATGATTCTTCTTCTTTCCGCATCAATGTCAACATTAGAGGCAGTTGTTTTAACTTCTGCATCAGCCGTTGCAGTTGACTTGATTCCCGCTGTAAAAAAGAAAGAAACTAAACCTGAAACACAGATGCTTGTTACAAGACTTCTCTGCCTTGTATTTGTTGCTTGCTCCTTTATCTTTGCAACACAGAATATTCCGATTATTGTAAACCTGATGTCATTCTCCTGGGGAATTGTTTCCGGTTGCTTTATCGGACCTTATATTTGGGGACTTTTCTCAAAGAAGATTACAAAGATTGGTGCATACTCCGGTATTATTTCCGGACTTTTGGTTGTGGGTATCTCAACACTTGTGATTTCACTTAATTCCGGATTTTCGGCAGCTGCTGCAAAATCACCTGAAATGGGTGTTGCCGCAATGGCAGTTTCTCTTATAATTGTTCCTTTGGTAAGTGCATTAACCAAAAATAAGAATACCGAAAGAGTAGATGAAATTTTTACTTGTTATAACGAAGATTAAAATAAAATTATAAAAAATTAAAAAAACTATTGACAATTTATTTTGTCCGTAGTATAATGTATTACATAATTTGAATATCACAAAAAGACTGTGACGAGGACGGTCGGATTGTGAAGCCTTGAGAGAGTTGCCGGTTGGTGCGAGGCAATGGCAGAACCTTCCAATGACTTATCACCTCCGAGTCGAAGAACCGAAAGGCAATGCTTAGTAGACTTCTTCCGTAATGCTGCGTAAAAGCAAAGGGCTTGATGGAGCTCGATGAGTGACGGAATTGTTTGTTTCCGTAATTTGAGTGGTACCGCGGGTTATAATAACTCGTCTCAAAGATTTCTTTGAGGCGAGTTTTTTTGTTTTATTCAAATTAGTAACCAATTATCAGATTTGTCAAAAACGAAAGGAGACAAAAACAATGGATTACAGTTTGAAAGAAGTAGCAGGCAGAATCAAAGACCTGCGCGAAGCAAAAGGTTATACCCAAGAAGAACTTGCAAAGCTTTGCGGTGTATCCGCAGAGGATTACAAGGTTTTGGAGATGGGCGAAACAGATTTTAGCTTTACCTTTATCTACAAATGTGCAAAAGCCTGTGGCGTTGAAGTTGTAGATTTGTTGGAAGGAACAAGCACAACCCTTACTTCTTTTGCCATCACCAGAAAGGGCGAAGGATTAAAAATCGTGAAAAAGCACGGTGTTGAATACAACAACCTTGCACCTAAGTTCAAAGGGAAACTTGCAGAACCATTTCTGGTTAAATTTCCTTATTTGGAAGAAGAACAAAACGAACCAATTAAACTCAGTTCTCACAACGGACAGGAATTTGACGTAATTGTAAAAGGTTCTCTCAAAGTTCAGGTAGGAAGTCATGTAGATGTTCTCCAAGAAGGGGATTCCATTTTCTATAACAGTATCATTCCTCATGGTATGATTGCTGTATCCGAAGGCGGATGTGAATTTCATGCAGTTGTTTTAAATCCTCAGGACGGAACAGTAAGTGAAGAATATCCGGAAGCACCCATGATTGTTGAAAAGGTAGCTGCCAAAAAAGCAAAATCAGAAACTGTTGCAGATAAGTTTATTGAGTCATCTTATGATGAAAATGGTGTATTTAACGGTATCACGTTTAAAAATGAAGATACCTTCAACTTTGCATTTGACTGTGTAGATGCAATTGCCGAAAAGAATCCGGAAAAGCTTGCAATGATGTGGGTTGCAAATGATAAGACGGATAGAAAATTCACATTCAGTGATATGAAAAAATATTCTGCAAAAACAGCAAATTATTTTGAATCCCTGGGTATCAAAAAAGGCGATACTGTAATGCTTGTATTAAAACGGCACTATCAATTTTGGTTCTGTATGCTCGCCCTTCATAAAATTGGTGCTATCGCAATCCCTGCAACCAATCAGCTGGTAGAACACGATTTCGAATACAGATATAAAGCTGCAAAGGTAAAAGCAATTGTATGTACTGCAGACGGAGAAGTTTCAAATGAAGCAGAAAAAGCTGCGGCACAGTTTCCCGGAATGGTGAAGGTATTGGTAGGAGGAACCAAAGAAGGTTGGAACGATTTCAATGTCGAAATGGAACGGTTCAGCACCCACTACTACCGCACTGAAAACACACCCTGCGGAAATGATCCTATGCTCATGCTCTTTACATCAGGAACCACAGGTTATCCTCGTATCGCAACTCATTCCTATAAATATGCATTGGGTCACTATCCAACAGCGAAGCATTGGCATAATGTAAACCCTGACGGACTGCATTTTACAATCTCTGATACAGGTTGGGGAAAAGCATTGTGGGGAAAACTTTACGGTCAATGGTTGTGTGAAGCAGGAGTATTTACCTATGATTTTGACAGATTCCATTCAGAGGATATTTTGCCTATGTTTGCAAAATATCACATCACAACCTTCTGTGCACCGCCTACTATGTATCGTTTCTTTATCAAAGAAGATTTGACAAAA
>JAZQHN010000248.1:0-3975 GCA_045540615.1 Clostridia bacterium | reverse complement strand
ATTCCCCATAGGGGTAAACATACTTCCCAAGTTAGCACCTATGGTTTCCATAACCACTAACGGAATCAGAAATTTCTTTTGTCCGATTAAAAAAAGCACAGTAATAGTAAAGGGAACAAAAGTAATCAAAGCCACATCATTGGTAATAAACATGGAAGAAAAAAAGCAAAGTAATACCAAAAGGAAGCATAATCCCCTCACCGACTTGATTCGTTTTACCAGTCTTCGGGCGATTGTTTCAAACACTCCCATATTTTGTAATCCTGCCATAACCGTCATCAGACAAAACAGCAAAGCTAAGGTTCTAAAATCAATATAGTTCCAATACTTTCTGTCAGGTGTTATAAAAAAACAGGAAGTCACTGCTAATACTGCAGCAATACAAAGAACCGACTCTTCTTTTAATAAACGTAATAATTTCATCATTTAAACAAACCTTTTTTATCTATCATTCCGAATCTTATGGTTTTCCTTTTTCTCAGCAAAACGAAAAAAGTTTCTTCGCTTGATCCGTAACAATAATAATTTTCTTTTTCCATTATAACATAATTCATTTCAGCAGTCAATCCTATTTATAAACGAAAGCTCTGTAAATACTATGCTTTTTCATTGTAAAAACACCCCTGCAAATTTCTTTGCAAGGGTGTCGTTGGAATTATTATTATTTTGATTATTAAATGTGTTTAATAGTTATATCCTGCCATCAAAACCTTTGTATTAGTTTCTATGAGAGCTTTTTTGCTGGGAGGAACAATCTTTTCCAATGCTTTTAAGACTATATCCATATCCAACATACCGCTTTCTTTAATAATTTTCCCTGTCATTACCATATTTGCCAGTTTATCAGAATTTAAATCAATTGCAATCTGTGTAGCAGGAATATCAAAGCAGGTAATGTCATTACGAGTTGTGGTAACATCAATCAAGGTAGAATCCTTTACAATAATACCGCCAGGTTTTACTGCCTGTTCAAATTTTTCAAAAGAAGGCTTATTCATAGCTGCCAGTACAGTAGGAACTGTAATCATAGGAGAACTAACAGGTTCATCCGATACGATTACATGACAATTTGCAGTACCACCACGCATCTCAGGACCGTAAGAAGGAAGCCAAGATACGTTCTGATCACTCATCATTGCCGCATATGCAAGCAACTTTCCCGCAAACAGAATACCCTGTCCGCCAAATCCTGCAAAAATCAGTTCATGAGTCATTTTGCTTCTCCTCCTTCCACATCACGGTACACACCCAAAGGATAATGCTCCTGCATATTTTCCTGGAGCCACTTTATGGCATCAACAGGAGATAAGCCCCAGTTGGTCGGGCAAGTAGAAAGCACTTCTACAAAGGTAAAGCCCTTTCCTTCCAATTGATATTGAAAGGCCTTTTTAATGGCTTTTTTTGCATTTTTAATATTCTTAACGGTATCAACACTCACACGTTCAATATATGCCGGACCCTCCAAAGTAGAAAGCATTTCACTCATACGAATAGGGTACCCTTGAGTTGCTGCGTTTCTTCCGTAAGGAGAGGTTTGGGTTACCTGTCCAACCAGTGTGGTAGGAGCCATCTGGCCACCTGTCATACCATAAATTGCATTATTGACAAAGATAACGGTAATATTTTCTCCTCTTGCTGCAGAATGAACGGTTTCAGCAGTACCAATTGCAGCTAAGTCACCGTCGCCCTGATAGGTAAATACAGCCTTATCAGGATGAGTTCTCTTAATTCCTGTTGCAACCGCAGGTGCACGACCATGAGCCGCTTGCTGCATATCGCAGTTAAAATAGTTATAAGCAAATACAGAGCATCCTACAGATGCAACACCAATGGTGCTTCCTTCAATTCCCAGTTCATCCAATGTTTCTGCAACGAGACGATGAATGATACCATGGGTACATCCGGGACAATAATGCAAATTTACATCAATCAATGCATGAGGTCTTTCAAATACCTTTTCCATTATTTGCCACCTCCTAAAATTTTTACAACTTCATCTGCAATTTCAGCAGGAGACGGAATCATACCGCCTGTTCTTCCGTAGAAATGAACAGGTGCTTTACCGTTTACTGCAAGCCGGACATCTTCTACCATCTGCCCCATGCTCATTTCAATACTTAGGAAGGGCACTCCCCTCTTTGCAGCCTGTACATAAGCATTTACAGGAAAAGGCCATAAGGTGATAGGACGGATAATCCCTACCTTAATTCCTTTTTCTTCCAGAATTGCTTTTGCATTTTTTGCAATACGGGCAATTGTTCCATATGCAGTCAAAATAATATCAGCATCTTCGCAATCAACCGTTTCAACCATTACTTCATTTTCGCAAATTGCGTCATAACGTTTCTGACGTTCCAAAACTAACTTTTCTAACTCATCTGGTTCGATAAACAAAGAGTTCACCACGTTGTGTTCCCGTTCCATCTTAGTTCCCGTAGTTGCCCAAGGTTTTTCAATCATTTTCGTTCCGCCTTCTTCCGGGAATACAACAGGTTCCATCATCTGACCCAGCATACCGTCCCCCATAATCATAGCAGGAACACGGTACTTATCTGCAACATCAAATGCATGGCAGGTCAAATCAACAACTTCCTGAATGGAGCTGGGAGCGATAACAAATAAATGATAATCACCATGTCCTCCACCCTTGGTTGCCTGGAAATAGTCAGACTGAGCCGGCTGAATACCGCCAAGTCCGGGGCCACCACGAACAATATTTACAATAACGCAGGGCAAATCACTGCCTGCAATATAGGAAATTCCTTCCTGTTTCAAGCTGATTCCGGGGCTGGAGGAAGAGGTCATAACTCTTGCACCTGCACCTGCTGCACCATAAACCATATTAATTGCAGCAACTTCGCTTTCTGCTTGTAAAAATACACCGCCATCAATTTTAGGCAGTTTTTTTGCCATGTAAGCAGCTACTTCCGTCTGAGGAGTGATGGGATATCCGAAGAACATCTTACAACCCGCCCGGATTGCAGCCTCTGCAATGGCTTCATTGCCTTTCATTAAAATCTTTTCAGCCATATCGGCCACCTCTTTTCTTTATTTTTCTACCTGAATAACAACATCCGGGCAAATTGTTGCACAAAATGCGCATCCAATACATTTATCCTGCTCTACAACCTGGGCAGGATGAAACCCCTTTGCATTGATTCTGTCAGTTGCCATTGTTACAATCTGTTTGGGACAAACAGTAGTGCAAAGCCGACACCCTTTACATTTGTCCTCTAAAAATGTTACTTTTGCCATACAACAACACCCCCTTACTTAAAATTAAAAAGGCTTTTTTAAAAACAACTCAATCGGAAATCCTTGTTCAGGCTCCGAAATTGACACAAGATTTTCTGCCGTAGCGGCAGTGTACATAAACGGAAGATGAGAAAGCTTTGCTGTTTCACGGACAACCGTTTCCCCTTCTGCGACAAGAGCAGGTGTGGTTTCTTCCATTAAATTGGCAGTGTTCACAATTCCTGTAAATTTCAGCCTTGAAACCTGCTCAATGGCATTCATCATTTCCAATGCCTGTTGGGGCGTTTCGGTAAAGGGACGCTTGGGATTCATAATAAAAAGCATTTCGTACCCGCTCTCGCGAATCAACTTTTCATATACACCTAAGACAATCGCTCCCTCGTCATCTCCACCAACATCAAACACTGCTGCACAGGAAGGATTTTCGAACACGGATAAAATTTCAGACGGAATGGATAAAATATCAACATTGGTGTTGGCAAACTGCGGAGAAATCACACGAACTCCCGCCTTGTTCATCCGTTCTTCTGCGTCTTTTGTGCGAAAATAGGGATTGACCGTATCCATATCAACGATTGTGACATTTTCGTGGGTTTTCCTTAAATGAAGAGCATAATTCAAAGCAAATTCTGTTTTACCGCTTCCGAAATGCCCTGCAATTACCGTAATCCGATTCATCCCTTTCCACCTCTTTTAAGCTTATTAAATCTTCTTCATTTT
>JAZQHN010000247.1:0-3554 GCA_045540615.1 Clostridia bacterium | reverse complement strand
AGGTTGTTGTCAAAGCTTGCACCTGCAACAATATCACCTGCTGCTTTGTAAATATTTACGGTATCATCAACAATAACAGGTGGATTTCCTGCACCAGCACCGATTGCCTTTTTACCGGAAGAAAGAAGAGCCTTTACAACTCCGGGTCCTCCCGTTGCTACCAGCATTCTAACCAAAGGAGATTTCATCATTTCGTTAGAGGATTCCTTGGTGGGATGTTCTACGGTAACGACTAAGTTTTCAGGTCCGCCTGCTTCTAAAATAGCACGGTTTACCAAATCAACGGCATAGTTTGCAGTTCTGCATGCATTGGGATGGGGATTGAATACCACACCGTTTCCCCCTGCAATCATACCAATGGAGTTACAAATTACTGTTTCACTGGGATTGGTGGAGGGGGTAATGCTTCCGATAATGCCGTAAGGAGCCATTTCCACAACGGTCATTCCACGATCGCCTGTAAAAGCGGTGGGATGCAAATCCTCTGTTCCCGGTGTTTTGTTTGCTACCAGCTGGTGTTTGATAATTTTATCAGAAACTCGACCCATGCCTGTTTCTTCCACACCCAAAATAGCCATATTTTCCGCTTCCTTTAAAGTCAGTTCACGGATTTTAGAAATCATTTTTTCCCGCTGCTCAATGGTATAACTGCGGTATTGCCGATAAGCTTTGTCAACTGCCTCTAACGCTTCGCTCATAGTGGCAAAAACACCTTTTTGCTTGCTACCACTTCCTGTTTCCGGAGCTTTGTTCATGGAGTTTAAGACGCTTGCTACCAGCTCGCTTACATATCTTTCATCTAACATATTTTTCACACCCTTTACTTACTACAGAATGGTTTTCCACAATTTTTCAGAAGGTCTGGGAATCACAGAACAATCAAGCAACATTCCGTTTTCTCCTACTTCTTTTTTCGCTTTTTCAATTGCTGCAGTTACAGCTGCTACATCACCTGTAAGAGTCATGTAGGATTTCCCGCACATGCCACGGGCAATTCGAAGCTCTATCAGCTTGACCTCGGAGGTTTTTGCCGCTGCATCAGCTGCTACAATAATAGAAGCTGCCGAATAGGTTTCCAAAACACCCAATGCTGCGGGATTTTCTACCTCTGCAGATCCGTAGATTGCAGGAAAGATATCATCATGGGGATTCCCAAGAATAAACGTATCAATCAATTTTTCTCCAAAATTGGTTTTTGCAGCATCAATGGCAGCTTTTACTGCGCTTAAGTCACCGCAAATCAAGGAAATATATTTACCCGGACAAACCACTTGGGCTTCAATTAATTCTACTTCTGAGGTTTTGACCATCAAGTCGGTTGCTTGAATACCGGTAGAAACGGTGGTGTATTCCAACATTCCAATTGCTTTTGCCATGGGTTTAGTCCTCCTTCTTTATGATAATTTCTCGGTTGGTTACTTTAGTAACAGTACCGCTCACCGATGCGTAAATGGGAAGAGATAACGCATCCTCGTTGTAAGAGCCGATTAATTCACCCAATGTTACTTTTTGTCCTTCTTTTACTACTGCTTCTGCCGGAGCACCAATGCTTTGAGACAGAGGCAAGGTGTAGGAAAGCTGTTTGGGAGAGAACTCCACAATTGGGGCAGGGACATCATATTTTGTCAGCCCAAGTCTTGTCTTTAACCGTTGCATGGCAACTTTTCGTTCCTCTCTGTGAGGATGAACGGGCTGAGCTTCTTGGTGAATTTCCGGTTTTACACCGGCTTTTCTCATGGCATCTTTAAATTCTGCAATCAGCGAACGTGGATTTAATCCTTGTTGACAAGCATATAATTCACATACACCACAGGATACACAATATAAATTTCCCATGAGAGCTTTTGGGTCAAGATAATTTCCGCCTCTTGCTAACGCATTCATCAATTCATGAGGCTTTACCGGCTGACCTAACAAATTTCTGGGACATAAATCGGTACACATTCTGCAGTGACAGCAAGAGCTTTTTGCCCGATTGACACTGACGGCAGTTTTTGCTTTCCGTTTTTGCACTACCATGTGTTTTTCCGGCATAACTAAGATGCCATTAGTGGTTTTGGTAACGACTGCCCGTTTATGGGACAGAATACCTGTCATAGGTCCGCCACTGATGATTTCATAATCATCAGTTGTGACTCCACCGGATAATTTGATTAATTCTTCAAAGGTTGTTCCCAAAGGAACACAGTAGGTTTGAGGGTGTTTTACCTCTCCTGCTACTGTTACATATTTTGTTGTGACAGAGGTACCTTGACAGATAGCTCTGTCTATATTGAGAACGGTTTCTACATTAAATACTGTAACCCCAACGGAAATGGGAAGATTCCCTGCCGGAACCTGTCTGCCCGTTGTTTCATAAATGGTAACCACTTCATCTCCTGCCGGATAAATCTCGGGAAGAAGAGACAGTTTTCCTTTTTCGTAGTCGGGGAGTACTGCTTTTACGGCAGCAACCGCATCCTTATATTCTTCTTTAACAGCAATGATAAACTGCTGTGCATCTACTGCGATGCATATTTCATTCAGTCCGTGACAAATTTCGTCTGCAAATTGCTCCAATAACTGACGATGCACTTTAAACAGGGGTTCACATTCCGCACAGTTTAAAATAATCGTGTCTGCCTTTGGAGAAAGCTTTGCATAGGTAGGAAAACCCGCACCACCTGCACCGGCTACTCCTGCCTTGCGGACAATTTGTTTTAATTCTTCATATGTCATGGTTTAACTCTCCAGTTCAGAGCAATGATCCACAATACCGACAATAGCAGCATCCACCGGAGTGTCTGCCATATCGCAGCCGATTCTTGCAGCACTACCTGTTGCAATTAACACTACTTCACCAATACCGGCACCGATTGGGTCAACTGCAATCAATTGCTTGCTGGGACCTGCCATATTTTTATGCAGGTTTACTATCATAAATTTATTTCCAATTAAATTTTCGCATTTTCTGGTAGAAACAACGCTTCCTACCACTGTTCCGATTAACATAACTAAAATCCTCCCGTTTTGGAAGTTTTGACCCGGGGTTACCGGTTATCGGTAACCCCGGAAACAACCATTATTTCAGCGAAGGTAATAATTTTTCCACATCGCCATGAGGACGAGGAATAACGTGAGTAGCAATTACTTCGCCCAGACGTCTAGCGGAGGAGTCGCCTGCTTCAACAGCAGCCTTTACCGCACCAACGTCACCTCTGACCATAACGCTTACCAAACCGGAACCGATTTTTTCGGTACCAACCAGTACTACGTTTGCGGCCTTGAGCATGGAGTCTGCAGCTTCGATTGCTGCAACCAAGCCTCTGGTTTCAACCATTCCCAATGCTTCCTGTGCCATTGTTCTTACCTCCTTGTTAGTTTTTACTTCTACTACAGTTTCAGCAGGTTTTGCCGAAGCTGTTGTTTTTTTAGCAGCCATATCCGTTACCGTTCCTTTCAGAAATTAAAACTTAGGCAGTAACTTTTCAACATCTGCATGAGGACGAGGAATTACATGAACTGCAACCAATTCACCCAATCTCTGAG
The DNA here is from genome assembly GCA_045540615.1 of Clostridia bacterium. Taxonomy (GTDB): domain Bacteria; phylum Bacillota; class Clostridia; order HGM11514; family HGM11514; genus SIG438. Next base: position 26 of record JAZQHN010000247.1, on the reverse strand, counting down.
CAGAAGTGGAGCCTGCTTCTGTAGCA
>JAZQHN010000246.1:0-11298 GCA_045540615.1 Clostridia bacterium | reverse complement strand
CACCCTCCTCTGACGCACCTTGTGCTACCAAGGATGTAATAATACCTGCTAAAACATCGCCCGATCCTGCAGTTGCCATTCCGGAATTTCCAAATATGTTAACAAACACTTTTCCATCCGGTGTTGCAATAACTGTTCTTGCTCCCTTCAACACAAGAGTTAGCTTATATTGACATGCAAAATTTTTGGCAAATTCCATTGGATTTTCTTCAATCTCAGCTACGGAAACACCGGAAAGACGGCTCATTTCGCCAGGATGTGGCGTTAAGATACACATCTCGTTTTCTCGATCGATCAGCCAATCCATACGATTAGAAAGAATATTCAATCCGTCAGCATCAATTACGAGTTTTTTCTTAGATTGTAATAAGCTATGAAGCAAAGCTTCTGCACCGCTTCCTGTTCCTGCTCCGGGTCCAAACAAAACACAATCCGCTTTTATCACTTGCTCAGCTAAGTTTGTTCTTCCTTCTTGGTCAAAGCATCCGCGATGATTGTCTTCCAACGGAACTGACATTACCTCAGTTAATTTACACTCGACAATATCATGAAGTGATTTTGGAACAGCCACCGTAACCAAACCGCAACCGGTAACCAAAGCTGCACGAGAAGATAAAACGGGGGCTCCCGTCATCCCTGTTCTTCCACCTACAACCAAAACAGAACCAAAGGTGTTTTTATGACCTGCACAATCCCTTTCCGGTAGATACCGACTTGCCTGTCCTTTTGTAATTACAGTATATAAATCATCACCTAGTCCTTTTGGAATTCCAATATCAGCAACAACTACTTCTCCTACAGAATAAGCAGACGGATAAAATAATAGTCCGGGTTTGTAAGCAGTAAATGTTACAGTAACATCAGAATTTACCATAGGATTTTTTTGATAACATTCATCACCATCCATACCGCTGGGTAAATCTATGCAAACTTTTACTGCGTTTGATTGATTGATACGTTCAATGATTTCAACTAAAAACTCATTCAACTCCCGTTTCATTCCGATTCCAAACACAGCATCAACAATAACATCAGCAGAATCAATTTCATCTATCGTTCCAAAAGGAACCTCCAAGTTTTTCAAAATTTGGTAAAACACATTGGCATCTGCTGTTTTAGGAGGAAGATCAAACAAATTAACCACACTAACATTGCATTGATTTTGAGATAAAAGTTCTGCAAGTGCATATCCATCACCACCATTATTTCCCAAACCGCAAATTACCAAAATTTTCCCCTTTAGAAATCCTCTTTGTTCCATTTCGTGATATACAGCTAATGCAGCACGTTCCATCAATAAAACCCCTGGGATGCCGTATTTCAGCATAGCCATGGTATCTTTATGTTTTACTTGTTCACAGCTCATAATATTCATGCAACAACACTCCTTATGAAAGATAAGGTTTCATACAAAGCTTCATTGTTTCATCAGGTGTAATGACAACAATATAAGTTCCTTTTGGGCGTGGAACAATCAAATAGTACTGGCTATCTTCAGGAATTCTAGTCGAAAAATCCAATAACTGCAATCCTTTTCTGATTGCATGACGATATCCTTCATCTCCCGGGATACCATATCCTTGAATTTCCTTCAAATCAATAATGATCATCTTCCTTCTTCTGCGTTTTCCGGCAATTCGATCAATATCAATCACATGATTGGTAATAGAATATTCAAACTCTAAGCATCTTCCGGAAACAACAAAATAACCAAACCAGCAGGGAATAAAAATCCACAAAGGCAAAAAAAACGGAATCAACAATGAGGTAACAAAAACAAAAAGAAGACCAAGCAATACTGTGACGCCAATTATCGCATAATCTTTTCCGTTTTTCTTTTGTTTGATAATCTGTTCATAAAATTCCATTTCTAACTCCTATTCCACAACTTTAACATGTTTTACCGTTCCGTAGCACGAGCTCCAACGTGTATACATTTCATAGGTTTTTCCAATGCAAATTTCATTGCTTGCAGAAGAATAATAAGCAGACTCTCCTATTGTTCCGTCTGTTTGAATGGTCAATATAACATCATACCGTTCGGGAATAGGTACTCTAACATTCACACCATTTGCCATTTCTTTTTCACCCATTGCCTCGTTTACCTGAACATCTACAATGGTTCCCATGCATTTTTTTAATTTTGGATCATAGACATTTCCTTTTTTCTGCAATGCATCAACAGAGTAATCCCGAATACCTTTTAATTCAACTTGATATTCAATTTTTGTAGCAGATAAATCATTTTTCCCCGAAAAACGAATTCCGATTCCAATAACAGAAACCAACAACAGCAAAACTACAATCACATCAACAATATTGAACTTTTTCATTTTGCCACCTCCGTCAATTCACTTTTTACAACATAGCCAATGACAGCATATCCTCTTCCCTTCAAAGAAAATTCTGCACCAACTCTTATCGGAGTACTTCCGGCAGAAATAGCCATATCTGAAACTGTTGCATCTGCTTCACAGGTAACCTGAAGGGTATACTTTTCAGGAATTTCTACTTTCACATACTTACCGGTTAATGAATCAAAGGTGACCTTCTCTGCAGGCTTCGATGTTATATCTGTAACAATACTGCTGTCTACACCATTAACCCCGATACTGACACGATCTCCTATAGTTACTGCTTCTACCTGCTCAATTGTCGCTTCTGTTTCTTCTACCGTATAAATTATTTTTGAAGTCTGTTCCGCTTGTTCGGCACCCGAAGCACCTCTCAACATCCCTACTCCCACAATTGCAACAACCACAATTGCCAATACAATCAGCACATCCAAAAAATTAAATTTTTTCACAATTTACCTCCTACCAGCTCATCATATACCGCTTGGATTTCTTCAGCATAACGAACAGCTGTAAATTTATTTTCAAATATTTGTTTTGCATTCAAAGACATAGCTTGGTATAACTCTTCATCAGACAATAGCCGAATCAAACAATCAGCCAATTTCTCCACATTTCTTGTTGGAAAAAGCAACCCGTTTTTTTCATGAAATATAACACCTGGATTACCACCAAAGTCGCTGACCACAGCAGGTTTTCCTAAACACATTCCTTCCAAAAGTGCCATACTGGTTGCCTCTGTTCCAAAGGAAGCATTAGCAGAAATGTCTGTAATATTAACAATCCCTTGCACATTCTCAACAAACCCAATCAACTTTACATTGTCTTCTAATTTTTTATCCTGAATATGTTGCTTGAGTTCTTCTTCACATTCGCCTGTTCCGGCGATGAAAAGAACGGGTGAATAACCTTTTTTTACCACAATTTCCATTGCATCAATTAAATCTTTATGACCTTTAACCGGATTTAGTCTTGCAAGAATTGAGATTACTTTTTGTCCCGGTTTTACATGATAATGTGCTTTAATTTTTTCTTTTTCTTCTTCCGTTAACGGTTCAACTGGCTTAATACCGTTTAAAATTACATGAATTTTTTTATCAGGTACTCCGCAATCTGTCAAATTCTTTTTGGCAGCCTCTGCGACTGCAATAATACGATCTGCCAAGAATGAATTCACCGCACCGTTAATCACTTTTCCGATTCCTTTTGAAATCTTGGGAGAAGGTTCAAATACACTGTGTCTTGTATAAACAATTTTACAGTTACCGCAAAGCTTTGCTGCAACTCTGGCAGACATACTGGCGTGCGTATGAACTATTTGCGGTTTTTCTCTTTTAAAAATTTTCTTCAGTGATGCAATTCCTTCTTTTCCCAAAGAACGTTCATTGATACCGTCCGCTTCAATCACACGAACCCCTAATTGCTCTACCGGTTCTTTCAGCAGACTGTTTTTCGGTAATATAACAGCCATATCAAATTTTTTTCTGTCATAATATTCCAAAAAAGTCAGAATGCATTTTCCGGCTCCTCCAATATTGGTATCGCTAGACACTTGAAATACTTTAATCATTTACATGCTCCTTTCCGTTATGCCAAAAGGAACCTGCAATTCCCAAAAAGGCCCAAAACAACATCATAACACGATAGTTATAAAACACATAATCAAAGATTCCCTGAAACAAAAAGGCAACGATTCCGCATCCTACAGCCGATGCCAACAATCCCCATTCACTCTTTTTTCCGTTGAATCGATAAACCTCAGTTAACGAACGGATTACCATCCAAATGATTCCCGCAAACATGATCAAAGCAGAAATTCCGGAATGTACCAATATTTGTAAATATAAATTATGAGAATGGGGTGCCACTATTGCATTATAAGAATAAAACGGATAGATGCTGTTATACGCCTGCTCTCCCATTCCAACACCGCTAATCCAAAAATCCTTTAACATCTGCAATGTGCCCAACCAAATAAATACACGGTAAGAGGTTGAAGAATCGTCAAGATTTCCAATACTTGTAAAACGATCAATAATACTTTGAGGAATTACAAAAGGCAAAGCGAAAAGGCAAAGAGGTAAAAAGCCCCACAATCTTCCATTTGCCACCGTAACAAATAAAGCAAATCCTACCATGAATCCCAGCCAACATCCTCTGGATTGCGTCAGGATCAAGCAAATAAAGCAAATCGCTAAAATACACGTATAGACAATCTTCTGCCATTCCTTTTTCAAACTACAAATCAATCCACCGCATGCAAAAGATACCAACAAAAGATATTCCCCTAAAACATTAGGATTCTCTAAAGTAGAATATACACGAAATTTTGTATCTTCAAACATCTCTTCATCCAGCCACGCATTAACTACATTGGTTCCCCAACCCATTGCATATTGCAAAATGCCATAGATCGCAACTACAAATCCGGAAATCACAAAACATTTTAATAAAATTGTTGTTTTCTTTTTTGTTGTCGCTGTATTAATCACACAATAATAAAACAACACAAATAAAGTTGTGATTGCACCAACCATTGCACTGTTCATTCTATGATAAGAACTTAAAACGCTCAGCCATGTAATCACCAAAAATCCAAAAACAGCCACACCAATCCAATCTAATTTCCATTTAAACTCTCTGTGAGTCATGCTGTAAAGCAACAAGGAAAGAAGGGTAAACAACACAAGTCCTGCTAACATCATCGTAGGAATAAAAGGTGCCAGTAAAACGCAAAAAACTGTTCCAACATAGGGCCTGTACAAAACAGCAAGGCAACCTAAAACACCAAATACAAATACAATTCCCAAAAGAAGGTGCATCTGACTGATGCAACCGCCTATCACCCCTGTAGCTATTGCAATTACCGCCCCGCTGCTTTGCGGTGGACATTGAAAATGAAATTCGAACCCAAAACTATCTAATAAAAAATGAATTATTGGGGAATCAGATATTTTCGTCGTCAGGTCACAACGAAAGAACTGTAACACAACACCTAACATCAATGGCAATACTAAAAACAAAGAAAATTCCTTTCCTAAAGCAATCCCGGAAATTGCTCCACCAATTCCGAAACTTAAGAAAACAAGAGCAAGCATGCGAGTATTCAAAGAGAGCATTCCGCTTAAAAAACCATATCCGTTTTTTGCAATAGCACTTTTTTGAACTAATTGCTCCACATGTAACAAAACACCTAATTTTTGGGGAACAGAAAAAATCCATGAATATAAATTCCAAAGAATACCTTTCCCCTTTCCCAATGCTTTTCCACCGAAATTAATCAAAAAACTATGACACCATGCTTTAGAAAAAAAGAAATAAATCTTATATAATATCCTATGCGTCAAGCTTTTTTCATAAAGACCGTAGAGTTTAAATAACCACGCTTTTATCATTCCGATAAAAAAACTATTCTGATTCATCTTGTCCTCCCCTCTTTTTTACAAAGATAGTTTTCAACAGTTGAAATTCTTCTACCCTCAACAAAATACAACCCAAGAAATAAACAATCACACCAACAAAACCACAAAGTATTGGAAGCAACAGTTTTTCAAAGGGAATCCAAACAAAAAATTTCAAAATACAGACCACGGCTACCGCCATGATACCATCGGCAATCAAAATCTTTCCAAAATTCCAAACATCATTTTTTGAAAAAATCTTCTTTTGTTTTCGTTTCATAAAGAAGAACAGCAAGACGGCATTTACCACAGAAGATAACGCAGTTGCAAGCGCCAATCCGCCGATCCCCATAATGCGGGATAATAAAACACTGAATATCATATTAAATCCCATACCAATTACCGATGCTTTCATGGGTGTTTTAGAATCATGCATTGCAAAAAAAGATTTATTCAGCAATTCACAAAAGGCGAGTGCAAGCATTCCCACAGAGTAAAATTTCAATGCAGTTGCCGTCATACTTACATCTTCAGCACCAAATGCACCTCTTTCGTAAATCAAGCGGGTAACAGGCTCCGAAAGAAGAATAAATCCTGTCATAATCGGCAGAATAATAAAGGTGACGGATTTTAAAGCAGTTACCATCAAATTATTCACTTTATCTTGTTTTTCCGATGCGCTGGCACGGGACAAATAAGGAAAAATCAAATTAGTAACAACAAAAGAAAAAAGTCCCGTCATAATAACATAAATTTTATTGGCATATTCCAATGCTGCAATCCCCGCACCATCATTTACCCCTGATGCCAATCTCATGTTTATCACAGTACATAGCGGTTGAACCCATGTACTGACCAACATAGGCAAGGCAAGCTTTCCTGCTTTTTTGATTCCTTCATCCTTAAGGGAAAATCGAAACTGATAACGGTATCCGAATTTTTTTAGCCAAGGAACTTGAATTACTGCTTGCAATCCCCAACCAATCAACATAGCAACTGCCAGACCGTAAATTCCGAATTTATCCTGAAATAGAATAAAATATAAAATCAAAGAACCATTGGATATCAGACTGATTACAGAGGGAATGTTAAATTCACCAAATGACTGCAAAATACCCACAAAAGAATAAGCAAGTCCCGTAAAAATTATCATAGGAAACATAATATTTGAAAGGATTCTTGACAATTCACGGGTTTTTATAGGGATATCCGGTGCAATAGCACTAATTAACTGAGGTGCAAACAGCAATCCTAATGCAGTGATCAATACAGTAATCAAGAAAACAGTATTAATATAAAGATTTGCAAATCGCATCGCTCTTTCTTTTCCGCTTTTTTCCAGATATTCATTGAAAACCGGGATAAAAGTGGAAGAAATCACTCCTCCGATTACAAAATCAAACAGCAGTAAAGGAATACGGCATGCTGTATAAAAGGCAACAGCCTCAGAGCCTGTTGAATAAACAGAGGCAATCAGAACATCTCGCAACATGCCGCAAACTTTGGCAGCCAATGTTGCAATCACCATAAATCCTGCTGTTTTTAAAATTTTCTTTGCTTGATCCATAAAATACTATCCTTTTTCATGCAAAAATTTTTCTTACCATATTATAACATAATTCAGAACAAAATTCAATTTATATTTCAAAATTGTAATATTAAAAATCAAATACAAACATTTATTCCGAAAAATGCTTTCCGGTAAAAATATATTCCAGTTCTTTTCGAGTAATAGAAATTGTACCTCCTCCCAAAGAATCCTTCAATTGTTCTTCTGTTTTACACCCTACAATGGGAAGTGTTGTAAAATCCGGAATATGAATCATTGCAGCAACTCCCATTGCTCCTATAGAACATTGATGAATTTCGCTTAACTTCTTTATCCGTTTGTACCGTTTTAGAGTTTCCTCATTGTAATATCGAGCTTGAGCCTTTTGGGAAAGAGCCCCAACTCCTCCCTGTTTATATTTTGAAAAAAAACCTTTGGCTTGCGCAGCAAAAGCAAAAACAGCCATGTTTTTGTTTTTAAAATATTCATATTCTCTTTCATTCATTAAAACCAAATCCGGTTCATTTTTTTCTATATTGGGATGAGCGGGGCTAAATTGGATTTGTGAAGCAATCAACTGAGGAAGCCCCTCTTGTTTTGCATAACTGTTTGCTTGTTCAATTCGTTCCCAGGTCCAATTAGAAACACCGATATAGCGAACCTTTCCCTGTTGTACCGTTTTTGCCAAAGTTTCCATAATTCCTTCTACCGGTACAGTTACATCATCCCGATGAAGCCAATAAATATCAATATAATCCGTTTTAAGACAACGAAGGCTTCCTTCTAAATCATCAAAAATTTCCCCTTCTGAAAGTCGGGACGGTGCCTGATACAGATAAAAACCTCCCTTAGTGGAAAGAATCAGCTCATGCCGATTTCTTTTCTCGTTCATCCATTGACCAATCAGGTTTTCGCTGGAACGTCTCCCGGCGTCCGTCCAATAGGCATAACATTCCGCAGTATCAATCACATTGCCGCCAAGATCAGTATAACAATCCAACAAACGACAAGACAAGGTATCATCTATCAAAGAACCCAGAGAATCGGTTCCCATTACAATCGTGCTTACGGTTAATTCTGTTTCTTTTAATTTTATTGATTTCATCATACACACTCCTATCTTATAGTATTATATCAAAAAAGAACATTAATTTCAATTACTTCATTAAAATTTTTCTTGTATTTTGTCGAAATATATGATAAAATTAAACTATATATATTTTGGGAGGAATTTTTTTATATGGGGGAAGGAAGAAGAATTAAAAGCAGTATTCCTATGGATGCTGTTTCACCTTTTATTATGCCCACAAGAACAGGGGCATCCAACACCTTTTTTGCAACAATAGATATTGAAAAATGCGAACAAATGATTAAAGTAAAACGTGCAGAAGGTATGAGTGGTTTGGGGATGATTCATATTCTTATGGCTGCATTTTCAAGAACCGTTTCTCAATATCCGGGGGTGAATCGTTTTATCCGCGGTCAAAGATTGTATGCAAGAAATGGAATTGAAATCTGCATGGCAATCAAAAAGGAATTAAAACTGAATGCACCTGAAACAATCATAAAACTATATACAAAGCCGGAAGATACATTAGAAACTGTTTATCACACTCTCGCTAAGGAAATTACAGAAAATAAACAACTGGGAGACCAAAACAATATGGATACTGCCGCAAGAATTCTAGTTAATCTTCCCGGTGTTTTTTTAAAATTTGTTGTATGGTTGTTAAAAACTTTGGATTATTTTGGATTTTTACCCAGATTTCTGACAAAACTCAGTCCTTTTCACGGTTCGTTGTTTATTACAAACATGGGTTCTTTAGGAATGCCTCCTATTGTTCATCATCTGTATAATTTCGGTAATCTTCCCATTTTCATTGCAATGGGCGGAAAACGAACTGAATACGAGGTAACAAAAGATGGAACAGTAAAAAAGAGAAGGTATCTGGATTGCAATATTGTTTGTGATGAACGAATTTGCGACGGTCACTATTACGCTACTGCATTTAAAAAATTTCAAAAATACATAGAAAATCCCGAACAGCTCCTGCTTCCTCCGGAAACTGTTGTTCCGGATATCAAATAAATGTAATCAAAGCCAGCAATAATCTGGTAACTTGCACAGCTTATTAAAGTGGTTATATTTGGCAAAGTTTACTTTGACACAAGAGTTTGTGCCGCAGTATGAAACAATTACGGCATTAAAAAAAAGTGTTCTCATAGAATTTCTTGAATCCTATAAAAACACTCGTGATGAGAAAGCTGAACCAAAGAAATATTTTTATTTTTGAACAAGCGGACATTCGATTACACAACGATGTACGGTTGTGGGACGATATGAAAGAATTCTATCCGCTTTTTTCATGGCATCTGCCAGATTTTCTTCGGTAATTTCCTCGGGAACTTCAAAATTTGAATCCGATCCAGTGTATTTATGTCCTTCTTCACCGCAAAGGGCATATTTTTTTGACCAATCACATGCCTTGCCGTCAGTCGGAATCCACTTGTATTTTTTGCCGTTCAATTCAATTAAAGTCGTTTTATTTGCACGAAGTGCATTTGCGGGACATGCTTTGATGCACATATCGCAGTTGTCGCAGCAAATTTCATCTTTATTTACTTGAGCCTTAACAAATTCATCAAGTGGAGCATCGGTTACGATTGCTATGAAATCCTGACTAAAGCCATGTTTCTCTGTATAGCACATACCGTTAAGAGTTAAGTGCCCAAGACCTGCTTCAACAGCCTCCAACTGATTACAAAATGCATCCGGAAGCACCCCTCTCGGAGTTCCCATATCGCCGCCAATACCTGTTAAATTATAGGTGGCAACAGCTCGATATCCCTTCTTTTCTAAATATTTTTCAATCTTAAATGATGTATATGCAAGCTCAAAGGTTGTTTCGTACTTTGAGTACATATAAGGACCAACTGCAAAGGCGGGTGGCTTAATAGTCATTTTTTGAACAATTTTAGGATAATGAATTCCTATTATAATGACATTTTTTGCATTTTCAAGATGGTCTTTTGTTTTGTAAATCTTTCTGGTGAAACTTTTTGAATCCGGTTCAAAAATATGAAATCTTGGTGTTTTTGACACCATATCTATAATATCCTCACCGCCCTTAATAGGAATCAGGTCTTCTGCCAATTTATCAATCCGTTTGGCAGGTATAACTGCGTAAGTGTCGCTTCCCTCTTCTTCTATCATGCGACAGATATTTTCTGTTAAAGACAAATTTACATGTTCAACCGTGTCATCAAGTCCGAAATATTCATAATTTGAAAACGGGGCATTCGTCAGAAGAATTTCGGTTACCATAATCTCATCATCTTTTTTCTCAATACCTGCAGCTGATAAATATGCATCAATATTAACCTCTGGACTATTGAGGGTTTTATATCCGTAGTCGTCAATTATCCTTGCGGCATCTAAGCGTGCAAATCCGGAAAAATGAGCCAGTGCAGTTTGTTCTGCGCTGATTGTTCCATAGCTTTCGTTTCCATAGCCATTGCGGGCATTTAATTTGTCGCCTTGAGCCTGCGATGTTTTCTTACATGAAATAGTCATAACTACCGCACCGTTTGTATATTCATATACACTTTTTGCCCCAAGTTCATCTGTTGTTTTGCGGTCAAGGAATACAACGTTATCAATATTATAGCGGTCAACGAAATTAACGACATCATCATAAAGCTTTCTATGTACAGGCAACTCAAGATTGGCGATGCTGTGTTTATTCCGCACAGGTGCTGATGTGTGAGCACCGCCATCACTTCTCAAATGCTTTGGCAGGCAATATTTTACACAGCAACCCATTTCACCGCCACGCATACCATATTTATCAATGTGTTCCAGTATGACTTTTTCATCTACGATGTCAGGAATATTAAGGTCAAGGTCTAAATCAAAATGCTCTGCCCATGCACAGCGCCAGATATTTTTGTTTGCGTAGCGGAACAAGTCGGAGGCCAAGCGGTCTTAGGAAGA
>JAZQHN010000245.1:0-8416 GCA_045540615.1 Clostridia bacterium | reverse complement strand
CAAATTTGCCCAAAATCTTAATGGCAAATTCGTCTACATCCTCGGTAAAGTATAAAATTTCATAGCCTTCTTCGGATACTGCTTCCACCTGAGGCAGTTTTGCAATTTTTTCCTTGGTTTCACCGCAAGCATAGTAGATATACTTCTGCTCTTCCTTCATTCTGTCCACATATTCCTGCAAGGAAACGGGTTTTTCTTCGGTGGAAGAATCAAACAAAATCAAATCTACAAGGAAATCCTTGTCTGCACCGTAGTTATCATACAGACCAAACTTTAAAGGACGCTTGAAATTCTGATAAAAGTTTTCGTAGCCTTCACGGTCATTTTTCATCATGGTTTCCAGTTCGCTCTTAATTTTTTTCTTGATTCTGGAAGCGATGGCTTTTAACTGACGGTCATGTTGAAGCATTTCACGGGAAATATTCAGGGATAAATCAGCAGAGTCTACCAAGCCCTTTACAAAACCAAAATAGTCAGGGAGTAAATCCTCGCATTTGTCCATAATGAGCACGCCGTTTGTGTACAACTGCAATCCCTTTTTATATTCCTTGGTGTAATAATCAAAGGCAGGGCGAGCAGGGAGAAATAACAAGGATTTATAGCTTACCGCACCGTCAACGCTGGTGTGAATCACCTTCACCGGATCTTCAAAATCAAAGAATTTTTCTTTGTAGAAATTGTTGTATTCCTCATCTGTTACTTCCGATTTGTTTTTCCGCCACAGAGGAACCATGGAATTTAAAGTATCGTCCTCCTGATAGCTTTCGTATTCGTTTTCTGTTCCTTCTTTCAGCTTTTGGCGGGTGGTCATCATCTTGATGGGGTACTTAATATAATCGGAATATTTCTTTACTAAGCCACGAAGCTTATATTCATCCAAAAATTCGCTGTATTTTTCATCTTCGGTATCTGCTTTTAAGTACAGTACAATTTCCGTTCCTGTCGTTTGCTTTTGGGCAGGCTTGATTTCATATCCGTCTGCACCGGAGGAAATCCATTGGAACGCTTCCTCGCTTCCGAATTTTTTGGAGGTTACCACAACCTTTTCCGCTACCATAAAAGCGGAATAAAAGCCAACCCCGAACTGACCGATAATGTCCACATCCTCTGCTTTTTCATGCTCTTGCTTGAAGGCAAAGGAACCGCTTTTTGCGATGACACCTAAGTTTTTATCCAGTTCTTCTTCGTCCATTCCGATACCTGTGTCGGTAATGGTCAGAGTGTTTGCCTCTTTGTCGGGAGTAATACGGATAGAGAAATTTTCTCTGTCGAATGTAATGTTTTCATCCGTCAAAGACAAATAATACAGCTTGTCCAACGCATCATTTGCATTGGAAATCAGTTCACGAAGGAAAATTTCCTTGTGAGTATAAATGGAATTAATCATCAAATCCAGCAACCGCTTGGATTCCGATTTAAACATTCTTTTTGCCATAGTACAATCCTTCTTTCTCGATTTTAGCACTCTCCTCTTTCGAGTGCTAATTTAATTGTACCACTTTTTTCTCATTTGTCAAGGGGTTTTGGAAAATTTTATCCTATAAAGAACATCTTCCCTTATTCCGAAGGCATAAATCGCCTTATAATAAACGGGTGAGTGGTATTTGTTTTGTGAATGAATGATGCAAAACCTATCTTTTTATCCAAAATCGTGGCAATTTCCTGCATCAAGGTTGTAGGTTTCAAAAATACGGACAATTTTTTCCACAATATCAAAATCAGTGTTTTTGTTTTTTGCTGTTTCTTCATCATATTCTTTCTGAGGGTCGTAATCAAAATAATCTTCCTTTAATACTTTCTGAATTTCCGAAACCACCTGAATGGCAATGGTATCGACAAGCTGTGATTCGTCCAATTCCAGGTAGCGGTCAAGATTTTCTTTTAAGGTATCGATGACTGCCTCTGTTAACAATTCTTTTTTGATTCCCATTTTTTCTCCTTTCTTGCAATAAAAAATGCGCCAGTCGGAACTGACGCACGAAAAACGCAAGCTCCGATTGTCGCCAAACAAATTTAATCACATTTTCCTTTTTTGCATGTGAAAATAGAGCCTGTATTTTTACCAAAAGGCAAAAATTACACGCAAAAAACAAAAATATAATTTTATTAAATTTGTTTGGCAAGTTTATTATATCATAATAAAACGGATTTGTCCACATATTTTCAAATTTTTTACCAAAACGAGAAGTTTTTCGGAAATTTGGGTATTATAATAGAAAGTATTTGTGAAAAAGAATCCCTTTTCTCTTGCAAAACGGGAAAAAAGGTGGTATAATAACGTTATATGCAGTAATGAGGAGACGGTTTTAATGGAGCTTGCAATGATTGTTGCCCAGCAAGTGGCAGTGGTATTTCTGCTGATTCTGGTGGGTTTCGTGTTAAAAAAGAAAAATATGGTCACCCAAGAAGGGATTGACCAGTTTACAAGTTTATTGTTATGGATTATTGCTCCGTCAGTATTAATCAATGCCTACCAAAAAGAGCTGGAAGTGGAGCTGGTAACGGGTCTTTTGATGGCGGCGGTATTTGCCATATTGTCCCACGGTGTGGCAATTTTACTGTCTCATCTGATTTTTCGTAAGGAGCCTTCCAAGCGATATCGGATCAATATTTTTTGTTCCGTTTATTCCAACTGCGGATATATGGCGATTCCTCTCCTTTCCGCATCCTTAGGGTCGGACGGTGTGTTTTACGGCTCGGCATATCTTGCCGTTTTCACCATTCTTTACTGGACTCATGGGGTTTATGTTTACACCGACGGAGACAAAAAGGAAATCTCTCTTAAAAAAGCGATCTTAAATCCGGGAGTGGTCAGCACCATCTTCAGCTTGATTTTATTTTTCTGTCAGGTGAAGCTGCCTACCATTCTGATGGAACCCATCCGGCATTTATCCAATTTAAATACGCCTCTTTCCATGATTGTGTTAGGCTCCTTCCTGACCAATCTGGATTTGAAAAAGGTGGTCAAAAACAAGGGATTGTATTTGGTTTGTGCCATGCGACTGCTTGTGATTCCCCTGATTTCCATCGGAATTGCAAAGCTGCTTCAATTGGATGATACGGTGGCACAGGCGGTGATGATTTCTGCCGCTTGCCCAACAGCTGCAGTTTCTACCTTGTTTGCTCATAGATATCATCTGGATGCGGATTATTCTTCTGAAATTGTGTCCGTTTCCACCATACTTTCCATTTTAACCATACCGATTATGATACTATTATTTCAATTATAAAGAAGGGAACTTTTTACTATGCCGATAACAGAATTTTTAGAAAGAAATGCAAATTTATACGGAGATGAAACTGCCCTTGTGGAAATTAATCCCGAAGTAAAAGAGGTGCGCCGTGTTACATGGAAGGAATACGAGCTCATTGAATCCAAGCAGGGAGAATCCTATCGCCGTGAAATCACCTGGAGCGTATTTGAAGAAAAAGCAAACCGTTGCGCCAATCTTCTCATAAGCCGAGGAATCAAAAAGGGTGATAAGGTTGCTATTTTGTTGATGAACTGTTTGGAATGGCTTCCCGTGTATTTCGGAATTTTAAAGACAGGTGCATTGGCGGTGCCTTTAAATTACCGTTATACCTCTGATGAAATCAAATATTGTCTGGAGCTGGCAGAAGTGGATGCCCTCTTCTTTGGTCCCGAATTCATTGGCAGAATGGAAGAAATCTGCGATAAAATCCCGGATGTAAAATTATTGTTCTACATAGGAGATAACTGCCCCAGTTTTGCAGAAAATTATTTGCATTTGGCAACCAATTTTTCCAGTGCCAAGCCGGAAATTACACTTTGTGATTCTGACAATGCGGCAATTTATTTTTCTTCCGGAACCACAGGCTTTCCCAAAGCAATTTTACATGACCATGAAAGCTTGGTGCATTCTTGCAAAGTAGAACAAAATCACCACGGACAAACCCATGATGATGTATTTCTTTGTATCCCTCCCCTGTATCATACAGGAGCAAAAATGCATTGGTTCGGCAGTTTGCTTTCCGGGAGCCGTGCAGTCTTGTTAAAGGGGGTAAAACCCTTTACTATCATTGAAACTGCTGCTCGGGAAAAATGCAGTATTGTATGGCTGTTGGTACCTTGGGCACAGGATATTTTAGATGCCATTGACCGTGGAGAAATTGACTTATCCAAATACGATTTGTCTGCGTGGAGATTAATGCATATCGGAGCACAGCCCGTTCCTCCAAGCCTCATTAAGCGGTGGAAATCCATCTTCCCCAATCATGAGTATGATACCAACTACGGTTTGAGTGAATCTATCGGACCCGGCTGTGTGCATCTGGGTGTGGAAAATATCCATAAGGTTGGTGCCATCGGTGTGGCAGGCTATGGCTGGCAGGTAAAGATTATTGATGAAAAAGGAAATACCCTTCCCCGGGGAGAAGTCGGTGAATTGGCGGTGTACGGTCCGGGGGTTATGAAATGCTATTACAATGACCCTAAAGCAACCTCCGAAACACTTCATGACGGTTGGTTATACACAGGAGATATGGCAAAAGAGGATGAAGAGGGCTTTATTTACTTAGTTGACCGGAAAAAGGATGTCATCATCAGCGGCGGCGAAAATTTATATCCCGTACAGATTGAGGATTTCCTCCGTGCCCACAGTGCCATTAAAGACGTTGCAGTTATCGGCCTTCCCGATGCAAGATTAGGAGAAATTGCAACAGCAATTATTGAAATTAAAGAAGGAGAAACCTGCACCGAGGAGGATATTCAGGAATTCTGCAAGGGAATGCCCCGTTATAAACGTCCTCATAAAATTATCTTTGCTCAGGTTCCCAGAAATCCTACCGGCAAGATTGAAAAGCCAAAGCTTCGCGAAATGTATTGCGGTGAAAGCTTGGTAGAAAGTCAATTGAAATAACAGATCCTGCCCTCCCGACTATTCGGGAGGGTAATTTTATGCCAAAACAAAGCATAAAATGGATAAGAGAAGACTTCATTTTTTCTTCTTCCGCTTTTTTTGAACAGGTTTTTGTTCAAAATTCATAGTTTGCCAAATAAAATTTTGTGCACTATTTCAAGGCAATTTTTAAAAAATATTATAAAAACTATGGAAATTGTCCAAAAAAGGTGATATAATAGTAGTATAGCTTGTTTAAGGCGAGCAAAAATATTTTACAAGGAGGATTTGTGATATGAAGCAATACCCGATGGAAAACATCCGCAACATCTGCTTGGTTTCAGGCGGACACGCGGGCAAAACAACTTTAGGGGAGGTTTGCCTGCATATGGCAGGCGCATCCGACCGCTGGGGAAAGGTGGCTGACGGAAATACCGTTTCTGACTTTGACCCGGAAGAAATCAAAAGAACCATTTCAATCAGTACTGCATTGTTACCCTTTGAATGGAACGGCTGTAAAATTAATATGCTGGATACACCGGGCTACTTTGATTTCGCCGGAGAGGCGATGGAAGGCATCCGGGTTGCTGACGCTGCGTTAATTCCTGTCAGCGGCAAATCAGGCGTTTCGGTTGGTACTGAAAAAGCTTGGAATTATGCCCAGGAGCGTGGAATTCCTTCTATTATTTTTGTGAATAAAATGGACGATGAAAATGCCCATTATACCAAGGTTGTGGAAGAGTTAAGAGAATGCTTCGGTACAGCTGTTATGCCTTTTGTGGCACCCATTAAAGTTGATGGAAAGCTGACCGGTTTTGTAGATTTGGTACATAAGAAAGCAAAGAACGGTACCGGTATTGAATTAACAGACTGTGAAATGCCCGAATGGTTGGAAGACGGCATTGAAAAGTTTATTGATATGATTAAAGAGACCATAGCAGTCACGGAAGATTCCCTGATGGAAAAATATTTTGCAGGGGAAGACTTTACCCAGGAAGAAATTGCAAAGGCTGTAAAAGCAGGTGTTCGCTCCGGTGCGATTGTTCCGGTATTCTGCGGAAGTGCTTTGACAGGCGGCGGCGTTTCTATGATGCTGGACGCGATTGTAAAATATATGCCCATGCCTTCTGATACGACGACGGGAGTTGTTCCCGGCAAGGATGAATCCAAGGAATTGAAGGCAACGGATCCTTTGTCTGCATTGGTATTTAAAACCGTAGCAGACCCCTATGTAGGTAAAATGTCCTATTTCCGTGTATTCTCCGGCAGTATGAAAGCTGATTCTCAGGTTTTGAATGCTACCACAGGAGAAATGGAAAAAATCGGAAAATTATATGTAGTAAGAGGCAAAAAGCAAATGGAAGTACCCGAAATTACAGTAGGTGATATCGGGGCGGTTGCAAAGCTTGCAAAAACAAAAACGGGTCATACCCTGTGTGCAACGGGAAATCCCGTTGAACTGGAAGGAATTAAATTCCCCATTCCCGCTATGTCTTTGGCAGTATTGACCAAGGAAAAGGGAGATGAAGAAAAAATCGGTTCGGGACTTCACAAGCTGTTGGAAGAAGACCCCACTTTGAAATTATCCAATAATACGGAAACAAAGCAAATGATTTTGTCAGGTCTTGGCGAACAGCATTTGGAGGTCACCGTCAGCAAGCTGAAAACAAAATTCGGTGTTTCGGTTGATTTGATTGAACCTAAGGTTGCATATCGGGAAACCATCCGCAAAAAGGTAAAAGTAGAAGGAAAGCATAAGAAACAATCGGGCGGTCATGGTCAGTTCGGTCATGTTTGGATTGAATTTGAACCGGGCGAAAAGCCGGAGCTGGAATTTGCTGAACAGATTTTCGGCGGTGCAGTTCCCAAAAACTACTTCCCCGCTGTGGAAAAGGGCTTGCAGGAATGTATTGCTCACGGTGTACTGGCAGGATATCCTGTTGTAAACTTAAAAGCAACATTGGTAGACGGTTCTTACCATCCTGTTGACTCTTCTGAAATGGCGTTTAAGGTTGCGGCTTCCTTGGCGTATAAGAAAGGCTTGGAAGAAGCGGGTCCGGTCTTGTTGGAACCCGTTGGTCATTTGGAGGTTCATGTTCCCGATTCTTACATGGGCGATATTATCGGTGATATCAATAAGCGCCGCGGTCGTGTATTGGGTATGAACCCGGGTGAAGTAATTGCAGAAGTTCCCATGGGAGAAATGACCAAGTATGCAACTGATCTTCGTTCCATTACCCAGGGCAGAGGAGATTTCACTTTTGCTTTTGAACGGTACGAAGAAGCTCCTTCCAACATTGCTCAGAAAATTATGGAAGAAGCACAGAAAAATAAAGAAGAATAATACGATTAAGGAGCCGTAGCAAAATGAATTTCATTTGCTACGGCTCCTTTGTGGTGGACGGAAAATAGCACACACCACACAAGGCATTTTGCTACACCCTCTTCTCTGTTGTTTTATAAAAGCTTTGTTAAGTCAAACACGGTATCAAAAATATAGGTTGCATGAGCCGATTCAAAAAAATCACGTTCTGCCTGACCGTTCACCCCTGTGAGGACAGCGGCAAAATCTGTTCCTAAGGCTTGGGCAGAAAAAATATCTGCTCCCGCATCTCCTACTACCAGGGTTTTCTTTAACAATTCTTGGTCAAACTTTCGGTTCAGTACATCTTGGTCAGAGGAAGAAAGTCCTGCTACCCCTTTTCCGAAAATATAAAAATGAGGTTTGCTTAAGGATTGGGATAGTTGCAGTTCTTTTTGGGCGTTCGTAATTTCTGTTTGTGTAATGATTCGTTCCTGTTCAAAACAATCCAACAAATCCCACCGTATCAAATGAGGCACTATTTCGTCACGGGGTCTGCCTGTTCCGATGCCGCATGTTACCCCTGCGCGGTTGAGTGCTGTTAACAGTTTCTTCAGCTTTTCAGGAGGAAATAAGGGAATTTCTTGCTGAATCAAGCCTTCTTTTTTGTTCCCGTCTCCCAGATACCAGCTTTGAAACATGTCATAAATCTGATGCCAGATTTCTCCTTCGTGCTCCCAGCCTCTTCCTGCCGCTTCGGCACAGTAATGATAGACTTCATCGGCTTTCCACTCTTTTTTTCGGAACAATTCCTTCACCTGTTGGAAGGGCTGTTCTTCTTTCAGATAGACCGTTCCCAATGCTGCCGTCACATATGCCAAATCGTGATTGGTGTTAATTCCTGCTCTTTTGGTGTAACGAATGGTTTCCCTGTCACAAAATACGGTTTGAAAAATTTCTTCTGTTCTTAGGGCAATGGAGGAGGCATCCTCATGATATAAATATTCCCAAACGGTTAAGGCGGCGGTTTTCCAGTAAAAGAGTTCCCCGGTCATTACCCCGTCCATATCAAATAAAATTAAATCGTAGCTCATGAAATTCCTCTTTTTTATAGTTCTTCCACGGTAAACTGAATTTTTCCTGCCACTCCTGAGGTCTTTCCGGCTCTTGCAGGATTGGGAGTAAGTGCCTTTTCCAAGCATGAGCCTACTGCACGGTATACTGCCTCCCAAATATGGTGGGCATTTTCACCCCG
>JAZQHN010000244.1:0-2934 GCA_045540615.1 Clostridia bacterium | reverse complement strand
CTTTGAAAAAGGCTTTATCCGTGCGGAAGTTGTTGCTTATGACGACCTGATTGCCTGCGGAAGCTATAATGCAGCAAAAGAAAAAGGATTGGTTCGCTCGGAAGGAAAAGAATATGTTTTCTGCGACGGAGATGTGGTTTTATTCCGTTTTAATGTATAATTTAACTAAAATTCATCTTTATTTTTGGTAATAAGTAACAAAATTCAAAAAACCTCTTTACAATTATATCAAAAACTGGTATAATAATAAATGAGATGGATTGGATTACCGTTCATTCCGTCGTAAGACGAAAAACGGAATAATCTCATAAGGAGGGTTTCGGTATGAAAAAGTATACCAAACCGTCAATGACGATTGCAAAGTTTGGCTCTAAGGAAGACATTGCTGCTAATGCTTCCATCTACGCTGAGTTTGTAACAGTTGATACTTCTGATACAACTCACGGTCCCGTATCTGTATACGAGATTAAGAGCTATGGTGCTACCAGCTAAGCACAAAACCAAACATGACGTCATTTAACAAAAGCAACCCATAAGGGTTGCTTTTGTTATGTTATGATAAAAAATAATCATCCAGATATTCTGTAAAAGTATGAAATGCCGATGGAATGGCATACTGATCTTTTGCTTTTTCCCACTCTGTCCAAACATAATCTCCCCCATGATTTGCTACATGAACTAAGTATCCCTTCATATGCCACTCGATATGGGTAAAAATATGTTTTCCGTTTCCTGCAGAAGTAATTTTTTTTACTTTTACACCTTGCTCAGCCAAAAAAGATTGGCATTGAGTCATAGTCAGTTTTTCCTCAATCCAAGGATACTCCCACATTTTTGCAAGCAATCCTTTCTCTTCCCTTTTTCGAAGAGCAACCATGCCATCGCACACCATCAGAAACACTGTTTTTTCTTCTTTTTTACGTTTTGGCTTTTTTTCTTTTACAGGGATTTCATTCCATATACCCTTTTCATAAGCCTGACAAAGATGTCTCACAGGACATTCTGCACATTTTGGCTGGCCATTGGGAAGGCAAATCATTGCCCCCAATTCCATTAATGCCTGATTGAAATCTCCTACCCGTTTGGGTAAAATCTGACGAATTTCCTCTCCCATGGCTTTGATTACTGCAGGACTGCTGATATTATCATAGCTTGCTTTGATTCTTGAAATCACACGAAGAACATTACCATCCACCGCAGGAACAGGCTGATTATAAGCAATGGAAGAAATTGCTCCGGCACTATATACTCCAATTCCAGGAAGTGACAACAAACGATCATATTCTTTTGGAAGAACACCATCATACTCCTCCATAACAATCCTTGCTGCTTTTTGCATGTTTCGAACACGGTTATAATATCCCAAACCTTCCCACAGCTTTAAAATCACATCCTCTTCCGCCTCTGCTAAAGCCTGAATGGTAGGTAAGGTTTCTAAAAATTTGTCATAATAAGGTTTTGCTGCCTCTACCCTTGTTTGTTGTAACATAATTTCTGATAACCATACCCGGTAAGGGGACGGATCATCACGCCAGGCAAGTACTCTGGCATTCTGATCATACCACTCTAACAAAGGGGCAGTAATTCGTATTAAGTTCATTCTATTTCATCCTCTCCAAATCGGGAAATACGGTAAAGCTTACTGTACAATCCATCAAAATTATACAATTCCTCATGAGTACCCTGTTCCACAATTCCTTCTTCCGTCAATACCAATACACAATCTGCATTCCTTATAGTAGAAAGACGGTGGGCAATGGTAAAGGTAGTGCGTCCCTTCGCCAGTTTTTCCAAGGATTTTTGAACTACCCATTCACTTTCATTATCCAATGCTGAGGTTGCTTCGTCCAAAATCAGAATAGGCGGATTTTTCAAAAAGACACGAGCAATGGAAATTCTCTGCTTTTGTCCACCGGATAACTTTAGTCCGCGTTCACCTACATAAGTATCATATCCCTGCGGAAATTTCATAATAAATTCATGAGCATCCGCCATTTTTGCCGCCTCAATAATTTCTTCGCGACTTGCATCCGGTTTTCCATAACTGATATTTTCTAAAACTGTTCCCGAAAACAGATACACATCCTGTTGAACTACACCAATTTGGGAACGTAAGGAGTCCAAAGTTACTTGGGTAATATCATGACCATCAATATAAATCCCACCTGAATTTACCTCATAAAATCTGGGAATCAGGCTGCACATAGTAGTTTTTCCGCCTCCGGATGGTCCCACTAATGCTATATTCTTTCCGGCTTCAACCTTTAAACTTACATTTTCCAATACATTATGTTCTTCTCTTCCGTAACGGAAGGTTACGTTTCGAAATTCCACCTGTCCCTTTACTTCATTCAATGAAATTGCATTGGGAGCATCACAAATATCAGGTTCAATTTCCATAATCTCGCAAAAACGTTCAATTCCTGTCATTCCCCGTTGGAATTGCTCAGAAAAATCCACAATTTTACGGACAGAAGTAAGAAGAGTGGTGACATAGAGTAAGTAAGCAATCAAATCCGCAGCGGTTATGGTACCACGAATCATAAGTAAAGAACCTACAAACACTACCAAAATATACATCACGCCGTCAAAAAGACGTGTTGTACAATGAAATCCTGCCATACTAAAATATTTCCGTTTGGCAATTTCTAAAAATTTTAGATTCCCTTTTTCAAATTTGCTTTTCTCTACATTTTCATTGGCAAAGGATTTTACTACCCGAATTCCAAGCAAGCTATCTTCCACCGAAGCATTGATTTCCCCTACCTGAACACGGGACTCCTGAAATGCTGAACGCATATTTTTTTTAAAATAACGTGTACAAAAAAACATCAAGGGAAGCACTGCAAACACAATCAATGTCAGAGGAACATTCATCCAGCAGCAAATCAAAAATGATGCGGTAATTTTAATTCCTGCAATAAAAAACTCTTC
>JAZQHN010000243.1:0-3229 GCA_045540615.1 Clostridia bacterium | reverse complement strand
CCTGCATTCTGAAGCAAGCTTTTTTGAATGGGTAATAATTCTTTCATTAAATCAGGGTCCTGCCACTTGAGTTCCGGCTTTCTTCCGATCACACCTAAGCCCGAACAGGGGGCATCCAGCACCACCACATCAAAATAGTCTTGATACTGCTCATCGTAAACCGCAGAATCACGGCAGGCAGTCTTCACCATGGTAATGCCCATACGTTCTAAATTTTTCTTTAACAGCTCCGTTCTGTGGGGATGAAGCTCCCATGCAACCAATTCACCGTGATGCTCCATCAAATCGGCAAGATACATGGTTTTCCCCCCCGGCGCCGCACACATATCGCAAACCTTCATTCCGGGAGTAACACCCGTCTCCCGGCACGCCGCCATAGAGGACAACTGCATCACGGTAACCTTTCCTTCTTTCCAGACCGTCATGCCTTCCACATTGCTGTTTTTAGGAAGAAAAAAGGCGTCTGAAAAAGGAGTTTCCTCCAATCCGGGAATTTCTTCTTTGATTTCCTCAGGTGTACTCTTTTTCCAATTCACCCGCAATACACCGCTTGAGGATTGAGAAAAGGAAGAAAGCAAAGGCTCCAATTCCCCTTCTCCAAATTGCTTTTTCCATTTTTTTACCAGCCATAAGGGCATGGAATACTGAACACTCAGGCGAACATCATGATCCTCATCAGAAGGAAGGCGTTCTCCCTGCTCTGCTATTTTCCGCAACACTCCGTTACAGCACCCGGCACCCTTGGGAACCAGCTTTTTTGCCAATTTTACAGTTTCGTTGACTGCTGCCGACGGAGGAATTTTATCCATTCGGCAAAGCTGAAATGCTCCCATCCTTAATAATCTCAAAAGAGCAGAAGGGGTTCTTTTCAAATCGCAAAACCGTTCAATCTGATAATCCAGATAAATTCTTTCTCTTGTCACACCGTATACCAATGCTGTAATCAGACCCTTATCCTTACTCTCTGCGTCCCGAAGCAAATCCTTCAGTACAAGATTGGAAAAGCCGCCCTTTTCCTCAATCTGAGTAAGACCCCGATAAGCAAGCTCCCGACCTGTCATCAATCCCGTCTTCCCCGAGCAGACAACAGTCTTAAAAGCTGTGCCAATGACATGGCAGCGGCAGCCACATAGGTCATAGCAGCAGCGCCAAGCACCTTCTTTGCTCCGCGCACTTCTTCATCCTCTAAAATATAGTCACTTTCCAAAATAGCAACTGCCCGACGGGATGCATTAAATTCCACCGGTAGGGTAATAAGCTGAAATAATACTGCCAAAGAAAAAAACCAAATTCCCACATCCATCAATAATCCGCTATTCAAAAACAATCCGATAATAAACAAAGGAATGGATGCCTGGCTGGCAATATTTACAACCGGCACAATGGAATTTCTGATTTTAATGGGCACATAACCTCTTGCGTGCTGAATGGCATGGCCTACCTCGTGAGCCGCAACACCGATGGCTGCAACCGAGGTACTGTTACAAGTGGTATCAGACAAATTCACCACATTGGTTTTCGGATTAAAATGGTCGGTCAAATTTCCGCTGACTCTGCCGATTTGAACTTGATACAAACCATTTCTGTCTAAAATCTGTCTTGCTACCTGTTCTGCCGTCATTCCTCTCCGACTGTAAATTTTTCCGTATTTTGCATAAGTAGAAGAAACGTTAAACTGTGCCCACAAGGTCAAAAGCAAGGCGGGCAAAATAAACATGATATAACCGCTGTCAATCCAAAACATCATCAAATCTCCTTATTTCAAAAATTCTCCCTCTTGAAAGCTGTTTCCCCTCATAAAATCGTGAATACTCATTATTTTCTTGCCTTCCGGTTTGATTTCTTCCAGATAAACAACCCCGTCTTTACAACCTACTGCAAGTCCCCTTTGTTTATCGTAACTACCGATTTCACCGGGTTGTAAATCCCCTTTGCCGGGAGTTGCTTTTCCAACCTTCACCATTTTTTCCTGATATAAGAAAAAGCTTAAGGGCACCGGATAAAGCCCCCGAATCTGATTGCAAATTTCCTGTCCTGTTCTGTTCCAATCAATACGACAGGTTTCCTTGGTAATCATGGGTGCATAGGTAAATTGACTGTGATCTTGGGGAACGGGAGTCAGTGTATCAATCTGCTCTATCGTTTCTGCCAAAGCCTGTGCTCCCAATCTGCTCAATTTATCATGAATACTTCCGCCTGTATCCTCGGGAGTGATAGAAATTTCTTTTTTTATCAGCATATCTCCCGTATCAAGACCTTCATTCATCTGCATTGTGGTAACACCTGTCATCGAATCTCCCGCCATGACGCACCATTGCAAGGGTGCCGCACCTCTCCATTTGGGAAGAAGGGAGGCATGAACATTGATACAGCCGTATTTGGGATAATTCAGAATATAAGACGGCAAAAGCTTCCCATATGCCACCACCACAATCAAATCAGGGTTCAACTCCTGAAGCTCGGGTAAAAACCCTTCATTTTTCATGGTTTCCGGCTGAAACACAGGGATATTTTGTTCCATTGCAAATTCTTTTACGGGAGGGGGCATCATCTTGTGTCCTCTTCCTTTTGGTTTATCAGGCTGGGTCACCACACCGCAAACTTGGGTATGCTCTGTCAGCCATTTGAGACACTCCAAAGAAAATTCAGGAGTCCCCATAAACAACACTTTCATATTCCGTCTCCTTTAATAGTGGATTTCACCTTCCACATGGGTGGTATACATAATTCCGTCCAAATGATCCAGTTCATGGCAAAATGCTCTTGCTAGTAAATCTTTTCCTGCAATTTGAAATTCCTTGCCGTTTCTGTCCTGTGCTGAAACGGTCACCGATTTGGGACGTTTTACCAAGCCTGCAGCACCGGGAAGACTTAAGCATCCTTCGTCGGTGGTTTCTGTTTCCTTGGAACGAGCAATGATTTTGGGATTAATCAATTCAATTTTTCCCTCTCCGATATCTACAACCACTACCCGACGCAAAACCCCAACCTGAGGTGCCGCCAAGCCTACTCCGTTTTTTTCCTTCATGGTATCGTACATATCATCCAGCAAAATCCAAAGCCTTTCATCAAACTCTGTGACCTCGCGGCATTTTTTTGTCAGCACCTCATCAGGCACTGTGCGAATTGTTCTGATTGCCATACTGTTACCTCACTATCTGTAAATTGACAAATATGTCTTTGATTTTTGTTGATGTTTACTGTGTCGGTCAAAAACAGACCAAAGAAG
>JAZQHN010000242.1:0-7178 GCA_045540615.1 Clostridia bacterium | reverse complement strand
GGTATCCGAAAGATTTCGTGCAAGCCGTACTCGGCTGCTGATGACAATATGGTTCGTCATTTCGTTCCCTCCATTCCTTTGGTTTCATCACGGAGCTTTGCGGCAAGCTCAAAATTTTGTTCTGCTACTGCTTGCTGCATTTGTTGTTTTAGTTCTTCTATTTTATTTTTGGTTCTCAATGCACCGGCTGCCCGTTTGGGGATTTTTCCCGTATGCTTCAAATGTCCGTGAATCCGTTTGAGCAGAGAGGGCAGCTGAGAAGAAAAGGAACGGTAGCATTGGCTGCATCCAAATTTTCCACCCTTTGAAAATTCCTGAAGGCTAAGCCCGCATAAGGGACAGTAAGAATCCTTTTCACGGAACAGCTTTGGTGTCATCCAAAGAGGGTCAAGAGTGAATCCGCCGAAATCGGCAAGATTCATTTTTTGTGCACAAGCACTGCATAAATCGTATTCTGCCTTTTTGCCGTTGATGGTTTCCTGATAATGTACGGTTGCAGGATGTTTCCCGCAGTTGGAACATAACATAATGATTACCTCCTTAGAATCGTTATTTAAGATAATTTTGTTAACATATTTTTAAAGATGGTTGCCCGAAGACGATCCTTGCCCGGTTGAGGAATGGGGAGAGAATTGTCAGAAAGTGCTGCAAGCATTAATTCTGCCTCCCGTAAAGTAATATGACCGTTTTCGTAAAAGTTTTTGATAAAAATCTGAACGGTTAATTGATTCATTCGGTCTCCCACAGAATTAATGACATGCATCATGTAGTTTCCCGGGGTCATGGGTATCCGTCTGATTTTGATGGAGCCGCCGCCTCCCCGTCTGCTTTCTACAATATATCCGTTTTCTGCAGTAAATCGGGTAGAAATCACATAATTAATCTGAGAGGGAACACAGTTAAAATGCCCTGCCAGCTCATTTCGTTTGATTTCCACTTCTCCTTGACTGTCCTGAATCATATCCAGCAAAAACTGTTCAATAATATCGCTGATTTTCATTGGAATTCACCTCTTTTATGACTTTGACTTTCTTTGACCTTAACTTTATTATAGCACTTTCTCCAAAAATGTCAAGGGTTTTCATAAAAATAAATAAAAAATTTTTTGACAAATTTTTAATTATCTCTTTTCTTTTTGTCATTTATTTGATATAATAGATACTGAATCGTTCTTTTTTAGAACAGATAATGATAGAATAACCAAAAAATGGGAAATCATACGGAGGATATGAAAATGAAACAAATGATGACAAAGACAATACGGTTTCAGTTAATGAAGCTGATTCCGGGAGCAGTATGCCTGCTGTTTGCGGCACTTCTTTATGTGCCGGTGAAGCTCTGGTGCGATAACGGGCTGGAGGGCTTCGGAAGATTTTTAATTGTGCTTTTGTGGGCAGGAATCTCTCTTTTCGGCTATTATTTATCAGTGCATTATTACGGTTATCTGTATCAAACCGCCTTTTTGGCATCTGCGGCAGAATATGCGGTCAATCAGGCACTTCCTTCCAATTATCGGGATTTTATTCAGCAATTTGTGAAGGGGCAGTTTAAAAAGGCTGCTGATTTTCAGTATTTGTACCGTTTAATTGGCAATGCAGTAACGGATTTTTATGTGAAAAAGTCCTGGACAGATCGTATTACATTACCCTATTTGATTTATAGCTTTGTTTGCATTAATTTTTATAAGAAGAAAGCGGGAAAATATAAGACCATGGCAGACGCAGTTGTTCTGTTTGCCAAAAATCAGGAAAAACTTTTTTCTGACAGTAAGAAAACCTCTTTGATTGCTTTGGGAACAGGGGTGATTGCTCTTTTGATCTTTTGGCTGATTTTTTCTGTCATTCCTGTGTTGGGTATTGTTTCTTCGTTGATTTTTGCGGCTCTTGTTACCGGGGCGTTAAAATATGCCTTTTTGGACAGCTGGGTGTTAACCCGTCAGCTTCTCACCTGCGGTCAGTTGGAACAAATGGGAGCAGAGCAATCCTATGAGGATTTCAGCAATCGTTCCCGTGCATTTCGGAAATTATATCATAAGGTTCGTCGGGAGCAATCTTCTTTGGATGTAAGACCCACCGAATTTGATTTCCGCTCTTTGAAATTCTGCGGAGAATGCGGTGCATTGGTGGCTCCTGAAACAGAAGGGGAGGAACAAAATGAAATTATTGAACAGAAAGCAGAAGAAACAGTTGAAAACGGGGCTGAAAAAGTGGAAGAAATCCTCGGTGAAGCTGGTCAAGCAAGTGAAAAAGAGCAAGGAATGGAAGAAGATCAAGCAGGTAGCAGCGGAGAGTCCTCAGACCTTGAAGAAGGCAGTGAAGCTGGGACGGAAGGCAGCACCGATTTTGAAGAAAACAACGGTAACAGCGGTGAAATTAACCAAGCCGTTGTTGAAAACAGCGGGAAGGCTGCTGAAAAAGTAGTATTCTGCGGAGAATGCGGTTCTGCGATTTTCCAGGGCGAAGCGTTTTGCGGAGAGTGCGGTGCTCAGGCAGAATGGACAGAAGAAAAACAAAAATTCTGCGGTGAGTGCGGAGCCAAATTGGAAGTGGGAGAAAAATTCTGCGGAGAATGCGGAGCGAAAGCGGAATAATTTTCAAAAAAACACTTGCAATTTTTGACAAAAACTGATATAATAGGGAAGATTTCGGATTTTTTACAGAGGATTCTCTGTGGAAATAGAGGACTTTACCGGAAAGGAGGTCATCATTGATGGAAATTTCAAACGGTTTTGTGGTTGCCATGGGACTGGGGGTTGTATTTTTCGGCTTGATTTGTATCGTCGTTTTATGCAGCCTTATGAGTCTGATTCTGAAAGAAAGAGGTCAGAAAGAAGCAGTATCTGCAGCACCTGTTGTTTCCCCGGCACAAAGTGTTGCGGCACCCATTGCCAATAAACAGGAAATCATTGCCGGCGTATGTGCGGTGATTGCAGAAGAATTGGGGACTGATGTGTCAGGCATCAAAGTATTATCCTTTAAAAAAATTTAACAAAGAGAGGTAAATTAAAATGAAACAGTACAAGGTAAATGTAAACGGAACAGAATATCAGATTCAGATTGAACTGACCAATGAAACAGCACCTGCGGCTCCCGCAGCAGCACCTGTTCAGGCTCCTGCAGCAGCTCCTGCTCCTGCTCCCGCAGCAAACGGCGCAGGTCAGGCAGTAAATGCTCCCATGCCCGGAACCATTTTGGACGTTAAGGTAAACGTTGGGGATGTGGTAAAGAGCGGTCAGGTTCTGATGATTTTAGAAGCAATGAAGATGGAAAACGAAATTATGGCACCTGCAGACGGTACTGTGACTTCTGTTGGTGTAACCAAAGGAGCTACCGTAGAATCCGGTACAGCACTGTGCACTATCCAGTAATCAAAGGAGGCGCACTAAAGTGGATGTATTAATGAACTTTTTTGAGCAGACCGGGTTTTCTATGGTGATGGATAATCCCAAAATGCTCATCATGATTTTGATTTCTTTTGTCCTTTTTTATCTGGCAATAGTCAAGCAGTTTGAACCCTTGCTGTTGTTGCCCATTTCCTTTGGTATGTTGCTTACAAATCTGCCCGGTGCGGAAATGTTCCATGAAATTTTCTTTGCCGGCGGTCATGTAAACTGGGAAATTTTAGGCGGCGCTCCTGTTACAGTAGAGTTTATTGAAGAAATGCGTGCAGCGGGTGTTGCGGAGTCCTTGTTAAATACCTTGACAGTTGGTCAATCCATCAGCTTTGGTTTGATTGACATTTTGTACTTAGGTGTTAAATTGGGAATTTATCCCTGCTTGATTTTCTTAGGCGTTGGTGCCATGACCGACTTTGGTCCTTTGATTGCTAACCCTAAGAGCTTGCTGTTGGGTGCAGCAGCACAGCTTGGTATTTTCCTCGCCTTTATCGGTGCAAGATACTTAGGCTTTACTCCTGCAGAAGCAGGTTCTATCGGTATTATCGGCGGTGCGGACGGTCCTACTGCGATTTTCGTTACCAGTAAGCTGGCTCCCGACCTTTTGGGACCCATTGCCGTTGCGGCATATTCTTACATGGCTTTGGTTCCTGTCATTCAGCCTCCCATTATGAAGCTGTTGACCACCAAAAAAGAACGTATGATTACCATGACCACTCTTCGTCCTGTTTCTAAACGGGAGAAGATTGTGTTCCCTATTGTGGTAACCGTATTTGTAGCACTCTTGGTTCCCTCTGCGGCTCCCTTGGTAGGATGCCTGATGCTGGGTAACCTGTTTAAGGAAACAGGCGTTGTAGAACGTCTTTCCAAGACTGTTCAGAATGAACTGATGAACATTGTTACTATTTTCTTAGGAATTTCCGTTGGTGCTACTGCGACTGCAACCACCTTCTTAACTCCTAAAACCATAGGAATTTTAGCAATGGGTATTGTAGCCTTTGCTATGGGTACTGCAGGCGGCGTATTGTTGGCAAAGTTTATGAACCTGTTCTTGAAGAAGAAAATCAATCCTCTGATTGGTTCTGCCGGTGTTTCTGCCGTTCCTATGGCAGCTCGTGTGTCTCAGATGGTAGGTCAGAAGGAAAATCCCTCAAACTTCCTGTTGATGCATGCAATGGGACCCAATGTGGCAGGGGTAATCGGTTCTGCCATTGCGGCAGGGGTAATGCTGGCACTCTTTATGTAAATTACTTCCTCTATATAACCTTGTCTGCGGTTGTATAGAGAATCACGGTAAGTTTGGCAGACAGAAAGGTGTGAATTGCTATGAATAAATTGATGATTACCGATACCATTTTGCGTGATGCTCACCAATCTCAGGCGGCAACCCGTATGACAACGGAGCAAATGCTGCCCGGTTGTAAAATCTTGGATAGCATCGGATATTGGTCTTTGGAATGTTGGGGCGGAGCAACCTTCGATTCCTGTATGAGATTTTTGAACGAAGATCCCTGGGAAAGATTGAGAGCTTTGAAAAAAGCAATGCCCAACACAAAGCTGCAGATGTTGTTCCGCGGTCAGAACATTTTGGGATACAAGCATTATGCAGATGATGTGGTAGAAGCATTCTGTAAAAAATCCATTGAAAACGGAATTGATGTTGTCAGAGTATTTGACGCATTGAATGATCCCAGAAACTTAGAATCCGCTATTAAGTTTGTAAAGGCTCACGGCGGAATTTGTGAAGCAGCATTCTCTTATACTACCAGCCCTGTTCACAATGAAGATTACTTTGTTGAGCTGGCAATGAAGCTGGAAGAAATGGGTGCAGATGTGATTTGTATCAAGGATATGGCAAATCTGTTGCTTCCTTATGATGCGTATAGCCTGGTAAAGAAGCTGAAGGAAAGAGTGGGAGCGAAGATTCATCTTCATACCCATAACACCTCTGGTACAGGAGATATGACCAACCTTCTTGCGGCTCAGGCGGGGGTTGATATTGTAGACTGTGCTTTGTCTCCCATGGCAAACGGTACCAGTAACCCTGCAACCGAATCCTTGGTTGCGGCATTGAAGGGAACGGAACGTGACACAGGCTTTGATTTGGAAAAATTGAGTGAAGCAGCAGCTTACTACAGAACAGTTGCTACCTCCATGAAAGAATCAGGTACTTTGGATCCTAAGGTATTGAATGTAGACCCCAATGCACTGCTGTATCAGGTGCCCGGCGGTATGCTTTCTAACCTGCTCAGTCAGTTGAAACAGCAAAATGCAGAGGATAAATACTATGAGGTACTGGAAGAAGTGCCCAGAGTCAGAAAGGATTTCGGTTATCCTCCTTTGGTAACTCCCACCAGTCAGATTGTCGGTACTCAGGCGGTATTGAATGTTTTGACCGGAGAACGGTACAAAATGGTGACCAAGGAATCCAAGGGGGTTCTCCGTGGGGAATATGGTCAGTTGCCTGCTGAAATCAATCCTGAGGTGCTCCAAAAGGCAGGAATTACCAAGGAAGAAATGATTTCTGTCCGTCCTGCAGATCTCTTGGAACCGGAATTGGAAAAATACCGTGAAGAATGTAAGGAAATGGCAAAATCGGAAGAAGATGTATTAAGCTATGCTCTCTTCCCTCAGGTTGCTTCCAAATTCTTCGAAACAAGAGGAAAGAAAGTGGAAACACCTGCTGCACCTGCAAAGAAGGATGACGGTGGAGTTCGCACACTGTATGTACAGGATTTATCCTAATCAATAATCAAAAGGGGGTGTAGGCATTTGACTACACCCCTCACTAATTTGCATAGGAGAGAATATTATGTTTCAAGGGAAAATGAAAGCAGTTACCTTTAGTTACGACGATGGTGTGACCCAGGATTTTCGTTTGGTAGAATTATTGAATAAATATGGGCTAAAAGCAACCTTTAATCTGAATTCCGAGTTGCTTGGTCAGAAACAGTCTTACTGTCACGGAGAGGTGGAGGTGTGCCACGATAAAATTCAGCCCGAGGATGTGAAATCTCTTTATGCAGGGCATGAGGTGGCGGTGCATACCTTGACCCACCCCCGTTTACCCGATATTACCGATGATGCAGAGGTGATTCGTCAGGTGGAGGAAGACAGATTAAAATTATCAGAGCTTGCAGGCTATGAGGTTGTTGGTATGGCATATCCTTGCGGGGGAGTGAACAATGACGATCGTGTGGCAAAGCTAATTCGGGAAAACACAGGAGTGCAATATGCAAGAACCATTACCGCGAACGATTCTTTTGAGCCTCAAACCAATCTATATCGGTTCAATCCCACCTTGTGGCATAGGGATTGGGATCAGATGTATGAGCTTGGCGAAATGTTTTTGGGAATGGATGCAAATACACCGCAGATTTTTTACATCTGGGGTCACAGCTATGAATTTGATATTGATGACAGTTGGGATTTGTTTGAAGAATTTTGCAAATTCATCAGCGGAAAAGAGGATGTGTTCTACGGAACCAACAAAGAAATTTTGCTGTAAAGAGAGCATCGGCACTCTTTTTTTGATCTATTTTTATTTGAAAAAAATTTCACCTAATTGTTGTATTTATCCAAAAAAGTCTTGACGCAAATGAAAAAAGTGGTACAATAAACTTAAATGGGCAATATTGTGCATGAATTTGTCAATATTGTGGTTGAAATGATGATTTGTTTTATGGTATAATCAAAAAAGAATATAACCTTTTGAATAAAAGGTATATTATAAAAATTCCAAAAAGGAAAGGATGACAGATATGAAGCAAACAAGCAAGAGAAT
>JAZQHN010000241.1:0-2310 GCA_045540615.1 Clostridia bacterium | reverse complement strand
GTCTCAATATTTTGTGAGGTCCATAGAATAACATTCCCTCTTTTTTCATTATTTATTCTTTTTAAATTATTTTTTGGAGATGAATCAAATGAAATTTTTGTTGCGGCTGTTTTGTATTTGGTTTACGAAAATTACCATTTTTTTCTGCAAGCTGTTAGGTCATAACGGTACTAATCTAGCAGGAAAAGTGGTCGTTCGGATTTATCCGAATATTTTAACTGATTTGTCCAAACAAGTCAGAGAAAAAATCATTGTGGTTTGCGGAACCAATGGAAAAACAACCACAAACAATATAATGGATAAACTTTTAACGGACAAAGGAAACAAGGTGGTCTGCAACCGTTTGGGTGCAAATATGACCGAAGGAGCCATTGTAGCATTCATTCGAGAAACCAATTTATTCGGAAAGTTAAATGCAGATTATGCTTGCCTTGAAATTGATGAAGGCTATGCCCAAAAGCTGTTTCGTTATTTTGAACCGGATTTTCTGATTATCAACAATTTATTCCGTGACCAATTGGATCGTTACGGGGAAATTGAATTAACCGTCGGGATGCTTGATAACGCGGTAAAAAAACTTTCCAAAACCACATTGGTTTTAAATGCCGATGATCCTCTTTGTACCAGATTTGCAAAAAGACATAATTTAAATACCGTTTATTACGGAATTGAAGAAAATCTGCACATTCCGTTGAATGATATTAAAGAAAGCAAATTCTGTCCCATTTGCGGAGCAGAATTAGATTACAAATTTTATCACTACAGTCAATTAGGGCATTACCGTTGCACCGGATGTGATTTCAAACGTCCCAAACCGAACTATAGTGCTGATCATATTTCCTTCCGAAACGGCTTATCCTTCCATGTAAACGAAAAACCCATCACCTTCAATTACAGAGGCGTATATAATATTTATAATGTACTGGCAGGTTTTTCGGTGATAGACCAATGCGGATTGACTACAGATGATATCAATTCTATTTTATCCACCTACCGTCCTCAGATTGGCAGAATGGAAGAATTTATATTCCCGCAGAAAAAAATTGTTTTAAATATGGGAAAAAATCCCGCCGGCTTTAACCAAGGAATTTCCACTGTAGCGTTAGATACTTCTGAAAAAGATGTCATTTTAGCGGTAAACGATTATATTCAGGACGGAACAGACGTATCCTGGATTTGGGATGTTGATTTTGAAATTTTAAAAGAAAACACGAAGCATATTACTACCTGTGGTTTACGAAGACACGATTTGCTCCTACGATTGAAGTATGAAGATTTCCCCTCTATCTCTACAGAGGAATCAATGAAAAACGCTATAAAACAGGCATTGAAAAGGGACAGCGAGATTGTTTATGTTTTGTCGAATTATTCCGCAACCTTCACAACCCATGATATTTTGAAGGAACTGGAAAAAGAAGGAGGAGAATTGTCATGAGCCATAGCATCGTAATCGGGCATTTGTATCCAGAGTTATTAAATCTTTACAGTGATAAAGGAAATATCGCTGCACTTAAAAAACGTCTTGAGTGGCGTGGAATTAATGTTACGGTGAAAGAACTTCCATTGGAAGAAACTGTTGATTTTTCCTCTTTTGATTTGATATTATTAGGAGGCGGAAGCGACCGTGAGCTGTCTTTGGTCTGTCAGCGGCTGAAGGAGCAAAAATCCGCCCTTCAGAATTACATCGAATCAGGCGGCGTATTACTGGCTCTTTGCGGTGGTTTTCAAATGTTGGGGAAAGAATTTGTATTGCACAATACTCCTGTCGACGGCTTAGAAATTTTTGATTATACCACCGAACAACATTCTGAACGGTTGATGGGAAAGGTTGTAATACAAAGCGGTTTGATTGATGACACTATTGTAGGATTTGAAAATCATAGCGGAAGAACCTATTTAAAAGACCTATTACCTTTGGGAATTGTTTCATATGGAAATGGAAATAACGGCAAAGATAAAACAGAAGGCTTTGTATATCAAAACACCATAGGAAGTTCTCTGTGCGGTCCTCTTCTCCCTGCTAATCCAAAATTAACCGATTGGCTGTTAAATCAAAGCTTAAAAAGGAAATATGGAGCTGATGCTCCCCAGCTTGCACCTTTGGATGATTCCATAGAGGAAAATGCAAGAAATTACATTATCCGAAAATATTGTAAATAGGCATATGAAAAGGGGATGAAAATTTATTCCCACAATAAACAAAGATCTCAAATATGCCGAGTGTCCTAAAGGACAGTTAGAGATTGAACAATTTGTTCAATCTCTTTTTTGTGTTTTGTATTGACTTTTCTTGTTAAAAATGATATCATT
>JAZQHN010000240.1:0-13608 GCA_045540615.1 Clostridia bacterium | reverse complement strand
TTTCTTGAAAAGTTATCCCGTTAGATTTTTAAGACAAAAAGTGATTGATAATTATATTGTTGATTTTTATTGTCATAGTGCAAGGTTGATTATAGAACTGGATGGTTCGCAACATTATGAAGAAAAGGGTTTGTTAAAAGATAAAATTAGAACAGAGAGAATTGAGAAAAGGAACTTGACGGTTATTAGAATACCTAATAACGAAGTTAATAGAAATTTTGAGGGAGTCTGTATGTATATTGATATTGCTGTAAAAGAATCCCTCCGTCAGTCTTCGGCTGACACCTCCCTTTAGGCAAGGGAGGCTTAGTTGCATCTAAACCTTATGTGTCGCAATGCGTTGCATAAGCAATGCAATGAATTGCACCTTTGGTGCATTTAAAGGCAATTCAATTCAAGGAGC
Organism: Clostridia bacterium; assembly: GCA_045540615.1. Lineage (GTDB taxonomy): Bacteria > Bacillota > Clostridia > HGM11514 > HGM11514 > SIG438. Next base: position 13,205 of record JAZQHN010000240.1, on the reverse strand, counting down.
GAAGCGAGAATTCATGGCAGAGTCAATTCATTTAAAAAGTATTAGTATCTAAATGATACAGTCTTTATCGTAATATTGTCGAAAGGAGAATGAGGATAATGAGAATCGGAAACGGTTATGATGTACACCGTCTGGTGGAGGGCAGACCTCTTATTTTGGGCGGAGAACAAATAGAACACACCTTAGGCTTATTGGGTCATTCAGATGCGGATGTGTTGGTGCATGCCATTATGGATGCACTCTTAGGGGCGGCCGCATTGGGAGATATTGGAAAGCATTTTCCAGACACCGACCCGAAATACAAAGGAATTTCCAGCATTCTTTTATTGGAGCATGTGGGAACCTTACTGTCTGACTACGAAATCTGCAATATTGACGCTATTGTGGTTGCTCAAAAGCCGAAACTGGCAAGCCATATCCAAAGCATGAGAGAAAACATTGCCAAAGCATTGCAGCTTTCTGTAGATCGGGTCAGTGTGAAAGCAACCACTACGGAACACTTAGGCTTTGAAGGTAAAGAGGAAGGGATTTCTTCCTATGCCGTTTGTTTATTACAGGAGCGAGTATGAAAATTATAAAACAAAATCTCACCTTTTACTGTTCCGAACAAATGAATTCCATTCCCGGTTTGGTTCACGGCTTTTCTACCCGTAAGGGAGGAGTGAGCACGGGTGCCTTTTCCTCTCTCAATTTTGGATTGCAGGATGAAGAGAAAGCGGTTTCGGAAAATTACCGTCTGGCAATGAAAGCCTTGGGGATTTCGAATCTTGTTATGGGACATCAACAGCATACAGATACAGTTAAGCCTGTCACCATGGCAGACAGCGGCCGAGGTCTTTCCCTCAAAAGCCGTTTTCCGGAAGGAGTAGACGGACTGACTACCAATACTCCCGGTCTTGCATTGGGTGTGCTGGGCGCGGATTGTCCCGGAATTTTACTATGTGACCCTGTTTCCAAATCCATTGGCGCGGCACATTCGGGATGGCGGGGAACGGTTATGAAAATCGGAGCAAAAACCATGCTTCAGATGAAAACATTGTATGATGCCGATCCGAAAACTACCTTTGCGGTGATTGGTCCTTCCATTGGGCAATGCTGTTTTGAAACAGGCTTAGAGGTCGCAGAGGAATTTCAAAGGGCATACGGAGATTTTTATTCCAAAATCGGCAAACGGGTCGGGGATAAGGCATATTTAAATTTATCCGCCGCCATTTGCCATGACTTGGAACAAACAGGAATTCCGAAAGAACAAATTACAGTACTGCCCCATTGCACCATGTGTGAAAATGACACCTTCTTTTCCCACCGAAAAGGAGACAAAGGAAGAATTTGTGGATTTATTTTATTGAAATCCTAAGAAAAGGTTGATTTTTTTTGAAAAATAAGGTAAGATATAGAGTAGGAAAATAAAAATGCGGAGGCACTGATTATGAGCGACGAAAGAATGATAGATACCCCACAAAAAACAATTGGTGTTTTAACCAGCGGAGGCGACGCACCCGGTATGAATGCGGCAATCCGTGCGGTTGTCAGAAGCGGGATTGCCCATGGTATGAAAGTGATGGGCGTCCGAAGAGGCTATGAAGGATTATTAAACGGTGACTTGTTTGAAATGAGTCTGCGTTCTGTTTCTGATATTTTGCAACGTGGCGGAACGGTATTGCAGACAGCAAGAAGCAAAGAATTTGAAACAGAAGCAGGGGTGCAGAAAGCCATTTCCATTGCCAAAGTATTTGAATTGGACGGACTTGTGGTAATCGGCGGTGACGGTTCCTTCCGCGGTGCAAGGGATTTGAGCACCCACGGTCTCCCTACAGTAGGAATCCCCGGAACCATTGACAATGATATCGGATGCAGTGAATATACCATCGGGTATGACACTTGTATGAACACGGTCTTGAATGCCATTGACCGCATCCGTGATACGGCAACCTCTCACGAACGTTGCTCTGTGGTGGAGGTTATGGGTCGAAATGCAGGACATATTGCACTCAATGTAGGCATTGCAACAGGGGCAGAAGTCATTGTTATCCCCGAGCTTCCCTATGATTTTGACCGGGATGTATTAAAGCCCATCTTTGAAGGAAAAAGCAGAGGGAAAAAGCATAATATGGTCATTGTAGCAGAAGGTGTTGGCGGCGGTGTGGAAATGGCAAACCGCATTGAAGAAATGACAGGGATTGAAACCCGTGCCACCGTTTTAGGTTATATTCAAAGAGGAGGAAGCCCTACGGTGCGTGACCGTGTTATGGCAAGTCAGATGGGCGGAAAAGCGGTGGAATTGCTGGCAAACGGCATTGGAAACCGCGTGATTGCTTATGTGAACAACCAGATTAAGGATTTTGATATTTTAGAAGGTCTCAGTATGAAAAAGAGCATTGATATGGAACAGTATGAGCTGTTCAAGATTTTATCATTGTAATAAGGAGCTGTTATGAAAGAACTGTTTGCATTATTCCTGACATTTGCAAAAATCGGTGCTGTGACCTTTGGGGGCGGATACGCCATGCTTCCTATTTTGCAACGGGAAATTGTAGAGAAGCATCATTGGGCAACAGAATCGGAATTGCTGGACTATTATGCCATCGGGCAATGTACTCCCGGCGTAATTGCAGTTAATGTTGCTACCTTTGTAGGCTTTCGGAAAAAAGGAATCATCGGAGGTATTTTTTCAACACTTGGCGTGATTACCCCCTCCATTCTGATTATTACTCTGATTACCGCTTGTCTGGAAAATTTTGCGGAATACAAAGTGATACAGCATGCACTGGCAGGTATTCGGGTATGTGTTTGTGTTCTGATTTTTCAATCAGTTCTTAAAATGTGGAAAAAAGCAGTTGTGGACAAAACTGCCCTTTTCCTCTTTTCCCTCATATTACTGTTAGCATTATTCACCCCTCTGCCTGTAGCTTTACTAGTTGCAGTGGCAGGAGCTTTAGGATGGTGCATCAAAAAGGGAAAGGGGGAATCATAAGTGCATTTTTTGGAATTGTTTTATGAATTTTTCAAAATTGGTTTATTCTCTGTAGGCGGCGGACTTGCAACCCTTCCTTTTTTACAGGAGCTTGCTGAAAAGAAGGATTGGATCAGTCTTTCAGATATTTCCAATATGATTGCTGTATCCGAGTCCACTCCCGGGCCTTTGGGAATCAACATGGCAAGCTTTACCGGATTTTTGCAATCGGGATTTCCGGGAGCAATTATTGCATCCCTTTCCTTGGTTTTGCCTGCATTTTTGATTACTGTTATCATTGCAAGAATGTTAGACCGATTCAGAAACAGCAAAACGGTAAACCGCGTTTTTTACGGTCTCCGTCCCGCATCTGTTGCTTTAATCACTGTAGCAGGTTGGGGCGTTGCGAAAATTACATTTTTCGGTGCGAATTTTTCCGATTTTCTTTGGAAAAATATGTTGCTTGCTGTAGTTATTTGGTTTGTTTCCACGAAAACAAAATGGCATCCTGTCATTTTCATTGCCGCATCTGCGGTCATAGGAATACTATTTCAATTTTAAGTTTAAAGGAGTTTTGTATTATGAGCGAATGTACACACAATTGTGAAACCTGCGGAGCAGATTGCTCCTCCCGTCAGGCAGAAAGCCTGTTGGAACAACCCCATGAGCTGTCACAAATCAAAAAAGTAATCGGTGTTGTCAGCGGTAAAGGTGGGGTAGGAAAATCTATGGTAACCTCCCTTTTGGCAGTTGCTATGCAAAGAAAGGGGTATAAATCTGCTATTTTAGATGCCGATATTACAGGTCCCTCTATCCCAAAAGCATTTGGTGTGAATACCCGTGCAAAGGGAAGTGAACAGGGATTGTATCCCAATCTGACCACAACAGGAATTGAAATTATGTCCGTCAATCTTCTTCTGGAAAATGCAACCGATCCGGTTGTTTGGAGAGGGCCTGTCATTGCAGGTACAGTAAAACAATTCTGGACCGATGTTATCTGGGAAGATGTTGATTATATGTTTGTGGATATGCCTCCGGGAACCGGCGATGTTCCTTTGACCGTATTTCAGTCCTTGCCTATTGACGGAATTATCGTAGTAACCTCACCTCAGGAGCTGGTTGGCATGATTGTGGAAAAAGCAGTTAAAATGGCAGAATTGATGAACATTCCTGTACTGGGAATTGTTGAAAACATGTCCTATTTTACCTGTCCCGATTGCGGAAAACAGCATTTTATTTACGGACAAAGTCATATTGACGAAATTGCAGAAAAATATCAGATTCCCGCCATTGGACGTTTGCCTATCGACCCTGAACTTGCAAAGCTTTGTGATACAGGTGATATTGAATTTGTTCATGGAGATTTCCTCCCTGAAATTGCTTCTGCCTTAGAAGAAAAATAGGAGTCGGGCTATGAAATACAGTGAAGAAAAAGAAGACGCCAAGAAATTCAAACAAGACTACGTGAACGGATTAGAACAACTCATTCAAAGACGTCAGAAGGAAGCAGAAGCCAATCGCATGGAATATATCAAAAACATATTCCAAGACCAGGAAACCTACCGTCAGGACTTTAAAAAAATGCTGGGCTGGCCCTTAGTGGATTATGAAGATCCTTCCCTTCCTGCTGTTTCTTCCACCCTGTTGTCTGAAGAAGAAGGATATTCCGTCTATCGGATGAGCTTCACTCTGTTAGACGGGGTTTTGATGACAGGCCTGTTTTTCAAACAAAAGGATCAGAAAAAACCTTTGGTCATTGTACAACATGGAGGACTCGGCACTCCCGAGCTGATTTCCGGTGTTTACGGCAATACCAGTAATTATAATGATATGCTGCAACGTGTGATAAAGCACGGCGTTCACGCCTTTGCACCTCAGCTTCTGTTATGGCACGAAGACTATCAGGTAGAATTTGACCGAAAAAAAATTGATGCCAGATTAAAAAGAGTAGGCAGTTCTATTACCGCAATAGAGGTATTCGGAATTACCAAAATTCTGGATTATTTTGAAACACAGGACTTTGTTTCCCGATTTGGCATGGTGGGTTTGTCTTACGGAGGATTTTACACCCTGTTTACAAGTGCTGTTGATCCCAGAATCCAATCCGCCATTTCCTGCTCCTTTTTCAACAGAAGAGATGCCATTCCCTGGTCGGATTGGACTTGGTTCCGTTCCGCCCAACTGTTTGACGATGCAGAAATTGCTTGTTTGATTTACCCCAGAAGGCTCTGCTTGCAAATGGGAAATCAAGACGAGTTGTTTGATTATAAAGAAAGCTTGAAATCCTTCGAAACAATAAAAACCATCTGTAAGGATGTGGGAACCGATTGGATTCGCCTGATGGTATTTGACGGTACCCATGAATTTTGTAAGGATGATTCTCCTATTGAGCAATTAATCGATGATTTAATGAAATAATAAAAAGCAAGGAACTGATTTGGTTCCTTGCTTTTTTGGTATGAGTAAGTCTGTAAGCCGAGTTCTGTATTCGACAGTCATCTATCTAGGCCGTACATTTCTGCACGGCTCAAGCCACGTCACGGAATCAAATACGCCGGGCAAGCGCGCATCAATTGATGCCTTCCGTATCAGTGTTGCACCAGGTGGGGTTTACATGGCCGAACGGTCTCCCGCCCGCCGGTGAGCTCTTACCTCGCCTTTCCATCCTTGCTTGCAAATCCAATTGCGTCAGCGGTTTATTTCTGTTGCACTTTCCTTAGAGTCGCCTCCACCGGGAGTTACCCGGCACCCTGCCCTATGGAGCTCGGACTTTCCTCATTCATGCCCTTCGGCACGCCCGCGACTGTCTGGCTTACTCACAATTTTATTATAGCATAAATCTTACAAAAAGTCAAATTATTTGAGCTGATATAACTGATAAATAATCACTGCTGCCTGAGCACGGGTTGCATTTTCTGCAGGCCCGAATCTGCCATCTCCCATACCGTTGATGACACCGCCCATCTGCATTGCAGAAATGGCGTCTTTTGCATAGTCGGCAATCTGATCTTCGTCAGTAAAAATAAGCTTATCGGTAGTATCGGGGATGGTCAATCCTGCAATTTGAGCAGTACGGTATGCCATCGCCGCCATTTCCTGACGGGTAATCAGAGCATCGGGACGGAAGGTGTTGTCTTCATATCCTGCCGTAATTCCGCATTTTTTCGCACTTGCAACAGCAGAATAATACCATTGCCCTTCCGAAATATCAGAAAAATCGCTGACTGCAGTTTCATCCAGTAAGCCAAAAGCACGAGTCAGCATTGCAACAAATTGTGCACGGGTTACCTCTCCGTTGGGAGAATAAATTCCTTCTGAAACACCGCTTACAACACCTGCATTTGCCAATGCAATGATTTTATCTGCCGCCCAGGATACAGAATCCAAGTCGGTAAATGTAATTTTAGAATCTTCCTGCTCTTGATTATTGTCCTCCGAAACCGGGGGCTGCTCAGGTTGAGTCGGTTCGTTTTTATCAGTTTTATCCGTATCGGGGATTGTTGTTCCGGTGTTTTCGGAATTTTGATCATCCTTTTCTGTTTCAGCAGAACCGTCACCGGGTAAAACGGTTACTTCCAATAAGGAAAATAATCCCATATGGTTGAGATATCCCTCTTCTATTTGTAATTCACCGCGGAAAAGATAGGTTCCGGGGGTGTTTCCGTCATAAGAAGACATAAACGGAGACCATTTCATTCCAAAATCCTTCACAGACCCATCATCTAATTTTACAGAAACAGATGAGGGCAAGAAAGAATCAATGCTTTCTGTACCATAAGGAACCTGAATCAAATCAATGGGTAAAATTTCAGAAATTAACGCTTTTCCTTTTTCTCCAATTACATAAGACAGTTTTTGATAACTCAATTCTGCCAATTTGGATGAAGAGCCTAAAAACATCTTCGCACCTGCAGGGAAGGTTTCTTCATAAGCAGGAGCCGTTTCTTTTGATGCAATTTGCAGATTCACATCCCCTTCACCGATTACCTCAAATGCTACCGTGAAAAGGTTCAAATTCCCGCTTGCAACCTGCCAACCTTCTTTTTTGTACTCCTCCGGTTTCATGCCAATTGCATACCGAACCAAGCCTTTTTCATTATCAACCTTATCATACACTCTTGTCATAATTCCGCTTTCTGCCAGCTCTGTGCTCATGACAGGTTTTTCCACACACTTTAATACCGTAGGATTATAATACAACTCTACATCTGCTGCATAAAACAAATGAGACGAAATGCTTTCAACTGCAACCTGAACTGTTACTGTTTCTCCCACGGCAGAAGGGTTCGCATCCATGCTGATTACAACCTCTCCTGTATCCTGTTCAGCCAAAGCAACAACATTCAAAGAACACATCAACATAATCGCTAACAATAAAGATAAATATTTTTTCATACTCAATCCTCCATTCTTTTGAAACAAATGGCTGCCTTATAAAAGACAGCCATTGTATTTTATTTCATTTACAAAACTCAAACTTACAGTTCAGTCAGCTTGTAGATAATTACTGCTGCCTGAGCTCTGTTAGCGGTAGCCTGAGGAGCAAAGTTTCCGTCTCCCATACCGTTGATAATCTGAGCACCTGCCAATGCATTTACAGCATCCTTAGCAAATCCGGAAATCTGATCAGCATCGGTGAAGGATACAGCTACCTGTGCAGGCAGTGTACGTCCAGCTGCTTCTGCAGCACGCTGAGTCATAACAGCCATTTCTTCACGAGTGATAGAAGCGTTAGGACGGAAGGAACCGTCTTCATAACCGGATACGATACCCAATGCACTTGCAGTCTGAACACTCTTATAGAACCAATCGTTTGCAGCTACATCGGTAAATTCTTTACCTGCACCGTTTGCGCTGAGCTTCATTGCTCTAACCAACAAGCTTGCATATTCTGCTCTGGTTACATTGTCACCAGGTGCATACAGAGTTTCGGTCTTACCGGAAACAACACCTGCATTTGCCAATTCGCAAATCATGCGAGCAGCCCAAGAATAATCAGCTAAGTCAGTGAAAGGAATTACGATTTCGGTATCTTCCTTATCGGTGTCATCCAAACCAGCAATGGTGCTGGGATTCAGGATAACTCTTACAGTAAAGTATCCAACAGAACCGTCAGTTGCAACTGCTTTGATGGTAACTTCACCGGGAGCACGACCTACCAATTTACCGTCAGCAGTTACAGAAGAAACGCTGATGTTGGTGGAGCTCCAAGAAGAAATTGATTTACCGGGAGCTGTTAATACAACAACCTGACCGGTGAAAATATTCAAGGTGTTGTTGTTCAATACCTTACCATTTGCATAAATATATGCTGTGCTGGTAGTTGTAGGAGGAGTGATCACTTCAACAGAACTGGTAACAGTTACCTTTGCAGTTACAGCAACTGGGCCTACCATACCATTCAGAGTATACTCACCCTTTTTGGTTGCATCCAATTTCTTGGTTGCTTCGTCCCAAACGATTGCTTCAGTACCGGTAGTACCATCCTGATATTTAACAGCAACAGTTTCAGGGAACAGAGTTGTCAGCTTATCTTTAGAACCTTTTACTTCCTGATCTTCCAAAGTATCGGTAACTTCAACTACTACCTTTTCTACTGCTTCTGCAACAGTTACAGTAATTGTAATAGTATCAGATTCCAAAGTTACATTTTCAGGAACAGCAATGGTACCAACAAATTCATAGTCACCTGCGGTTGCAGCATCATAGTCTGCAGAATCCCAAGTGATAAATGCGGTAACAGTTGCATCGCCTACTTTGATATCAACAGTCTTAGGCAGTGCTGCGATGACATCTTCTTTTGTTGCTTCAGCTTCATATGTAACTTCAGCATCTTCTACTACAGTTTCAACAGTACCTGCAGTTTCAGCATCAATCTTAGCACTTACGTTCAATTTACCTGCAGCTTTTACTTCTGCGGTATTCAGATATTTTTCTCCGAGATCAAGTGCACCTTCCAGTACAACTTCACCGGTGGTAACACCTGCTTCGTAAGTATAAGTCCAAGTTACGGGAACTTCACATTCTTTATCATTTTCCAAGGTTACAACTGCAGTTGCAGGCAACAATTCAGCAATCTGTTCTTCTGTAGCACCAAAGGGTACGTTTACAGCTTCTGCTTCAGCAGCAGCTTTGATTTCAACCTTCTTAACAGTCAGCTTAACAGAAGCAGTCTTGTCGGTTCCTTCAACAGTACCGGTGAAGGTATATTCGCCGGGAACTTCTGCGTTGTAGTCATCGCAAGTCCATGTAACAGCTGCATCAGCAACACTGTCATCATCATACTTAACCTGAACCTTTGCAGGCAATCCTTTTACAGCATCTTCCAATGCAGTATCAACATCAACAGAGAATTCACCTTCAACAGCTAAAACATCTGTGATAGTAGCAACACCGATACGAATGGATTCTCCGGTCAGAGTAATTTCAGCCAATTCAGAGCTTTCTAAAGTTACCTTCTGACCTGCAGGGAAGGTATCGTATGCATTAGGAGCTTCGTCCTTTACAGCAACCTGCAAACCGGTAGCACCAGTCTTTTTCGCTTTGAAATTGATCTGAACAACAGTAAATGTACCATCTTCACAGGGAATGCATTCTACTTCTTTGGGAGCAGAATCACTTTTACCCAAAGTATACATCAAAAGTCCCTTTTCATTATCAATTTCCGGTTTGACACGCTTTGCGTATCCAGTGCCTTCATCTTCATTATACATTGCCGCTTCGTTTTCAATAAAAGCGCCTTTAATCTGAGCCCAGACGCTACCACTTACAGCAGCACCCTTACCATCAACAACTTCCAGAACTTCAGGGTCAAAATAAAGTGCAACCTGAGCAGATCTGAATTCTTTTGCTGCAATGTTTTCTAACTTTACAGCCAATGTAAAGGTATCTCCTGCGTTCAAGGTTGTAGTATCCTTGTCAGCAACCAGAGACAGGTTCGCAGTATCTGCAGCAGCAACTGTGAACGCAAAGCTCATTAAGGCAATTGCCAAAACAAGCAGAAGTGAAATGCTTTTTTTGAGTTTCATAAATTAGTCCTCTCTTCTTAATTTTTTTATGTTAATCATTACTTTCGTAATTGTATTAACCTATGATCAGGTGTTGAAATGATCGATAACCAAGTTGTAATCTTCAATATCGACAAATCCGTCAGCGGTTCCGTCAGCTCTCGGATCAAATTCCTTCTGATTGAAGTTATCAATAACCAGGTTATAGTCTTCAATATCTACAAATCCGTCTTCTGTTAAGTCACCTTCTTTACCGGAACCAAAATTCAAAGGTGTACTGCCAACAGTAGTTACGCCTGTTCCGCCTACATATACTGTGAATTTGTCCCCTGTAAATTTCTCCTGATTAATTGCCAGAGAGAAAGAGAAGGTACCGTCCTCATCCAAAGGAGCCTGGTCTACATAAGCAATTTTATCATCAGACAAATTGCTCAGAGCCGTACCGGACTCAACAACAAGAATTGTGACCTGAGAATCAGCCACAGGATCAGCAATCTTGCCGGATACAACCGCTGTTTTTTCTTCCTTATCTACCTGAGGCGTGTCCAGAGTGATTGTTGCTGCAAATGCACTGCATGATAAAATCATGACAAATACGGTTGCAAGACAAACTGCTTTCATAAATTTTTTCATATTAACTTCCTCCTTTTTTTGTTGCTTAAATGCAAATAAGTTCATATGTATTACTATTATAACACTAAATTTTCAATTTTGCAAGTGTTTTATGTTAAAATTATATTTCATTTTTGCTTTTTTTTCATTTTTTCCTTATCACAGGAGAAAAATCCCAGTAAAAATCCGTCTTTTACGCAGATTTCCGCTTCTTTTTCGGTGATTTCATTGCTGATTCCTAAGCTGCTTTCCATGGAATAAGTTTCGTTTTCCACCGGATAAGAAACTCCTGTGACGGTAACCTCTTTTGCATCTCCGCCAAAAGGAAGCAAAGAAAGATACCAATCCTCCCGCTTTTTCAGCGTTACTTCTGAAGAGATCAAAAACACTTCATTATTTTCATTCCGAAGAATCCCTTTGGCTCCGCGGCTGTGTATATATTTTAATAGGTAGAAATTAGACACGCTATGATCCCACCGAGACCCGACACCCCCTAAAATCCAAAGCTCTTCGCATCCTTGCTCCAGACAGTAATCTACCGCAAGATAAGAATCGGTTGCATCCTTTCTGACAGGATAAGTCAATTTCGGAACACAAGGAAGTTCCTCTTCATTGGAATCAAAATCACCAAGTATCATATGGGGAGTCAATCCAAGGGCTTTTGTATGACGATATCCCCCATCAGCACAAACCAGAAAAGCATCCTTTGAAATGGGAAGGTCATGATAAAAGGAAAGGTCCTCCAATTCTCCCGCACAAAAAATAACTGCCTGTCTCATGCCATTTGCTCCAAAAATTTCTTTACCGTACCTTCAATATCCGATTGACCAAACACTGCAGAGCCGGCTACAATCACATTGGCTCCCGCCTTCAAAACCAAATCCAAATTATTTAGACCGATTCCTCCGTCCACCTCTAAGTCAACAGGACGGCTTCCTATCATTTCTTTTACCCGACGGATTTTATCCGTAACTTCAGGAATATACTTTTGCCCTCCGAATCCGGGATTCACCGACATCAGCAGCACCATATCCGCATCATTCAAAACATAAGATAAACAGCTCTCATGGGTGGAAGGATTGAGTGCAATTCCCGCTTTTTTCCCACACTCATGAATTTGCTGAATCACACGGTGAGAATGGGGAGTTGCTTCTGCATGAAAGGTGATAATATCTGCTCCTGCCTTTGCAAACGCCTCAATATACTGCTCCGGATTTGAAATCATCAAATGAACATCAAACACCATGTTGCTCTTTTTTCTCAAATCTGAAACCACTGGGATTCCAAAGGAAATATTCGGGACAAAATGTCCATCCATCACATCAAGATGAAGATACTGTGCACCGCCTTGCTCTGCCAGTTTCACCTGTTCCTCCAAACGGGAAAAATCGCAAGCAAGAATAGAAGGGGATAATAAATTCATTGTTTTTTCTCCTATTTCCATTTTTTAAATGTTTTCAACTGCTCGTATAATTTTCGATAACTGTCTAACCGAAGAGAACTGATTTTGCCTTCCTTTGCCGCTTCTTCCACAGCACAATCCGGTTCTCCCGCATGATTACAGCCCCGAAACCGACATTCCTCTTCATAAGAAGTAAATTCCGGGAAATACAGCTTTAATTCTGTCTGTTCCATTCGGTCGATTTCAAAAGAACCAAAACCGGGAGTGTCCATCACATAACCCCCTCCGGGCAATTCCATCAGCTCTGTATGGCGGGTGGTATGTCTTCCCCGTTCTATCTTACTGACAGAACCGGTTTCCAGAGCTGCATTAGGCAGAATCCGATTCAGCAAGCTTGATTTTCCAACACCGGAATTTCCTGCAAACGCAGAGGTTTTATCCTTTAATATCTCTGACAGCTTTTCCATTCCCAAGCCCGTTTCCGCACTCACACAAAAAACAGGGTATCCGCTTGCTTCATAAGAGGAAATTAAAGCTTGCTCCGATGACAAATCCGTTTTGTTAAAACAAATGACTGCAGGAATGTTTCTCACTTCTGCTGCAACCAGCATTTTGTCCAGCAAAACGGGATCAGGATCGGGGGAACAAACTGCTGCCACGATAATGATCTGATCCAAATTGGAAACAGCGGGACGAATCAATTCATTTTTTCTCGGTAAAACCTTGGAAAGAGCCGGATTTCCGGCCCTGTCCAATTCCAATTCAACATAATCTCCCACCAAAGGAGTCACCCCTAAATTCCGAAGCACTCCTCTGGCACGGCACTCTATCAACTCGGTTTCCGTTTTAATATAATAAAAACCGCCGATTCCTTTTACAATCCGTCCTTGCATTTATTCCACCACAGTTTCAGTTACTTCTGTCGGTTGTTCCACAACTTCTACAGGCTCCGGTGTTACCTGAACAGGCTGATCTGCAGGTTCTTCCGGCTGCTGTACTTCGGGAGTGGGCTCTGGTGTTGCCTCCGGCTCCGGAGTTTCTTCACTTTCTCCGCTGCTGATGATAATACTAACGGTATCGCCTTCTTCTATTTCAGACTGGAAGCTGGGTTCCTGACCGATGACCGTTCCTACCGGTTCTTCAGAATCCTTTACCGTTACACCGCCAAGCTTTAATCCAACTTCTTCCAATGCATTTTGTGCCTGGGTCTGACTCATGCCGATCAGGTAGG
>JAZQHN010000239.1:0-3525 GCA_045540615.1 Clostridia bacterium | reverse complement strand
CTTCTGGGATTTCTTTTTCGAAAAAAGAATTGGTTGCCGGAAAACAGCGGTATTGTTATGGCAAAAATGGAAACCTTTTTGTTTGTTCCCGCCCTTTCTCTTTTTACTCAAATGACCAAATGCACGGTACAAACCTTTACAGAGAATGTGAATCTGATTTTTTACGGATTTGTCCTTGTCATGGGAGCAATTGTTCTTGCTTATCCTTTGAGTCGGTTGTTTGTGAGAAACGGGAACCAATCCCCAGAACAAAGCTATCAGAGGGAAATTTTTAAATATGCCCTGACCTTCGGAAATTACGGTTTCATGGGGAATTTTATTATTTTAGGAGTTTGGGGAAACGACTTTTTTTATCAATATTCTTTGTTTACCTTACTGCTTGGGATTGTGTGTCAAAGTTGGGGGTTGTATATTCTGATTCCAAAAGAACAGTCTGCTGGCTTACTGAAAAACTTGCAAAAGGGCTTACTGACCCCTCCTGTGTTGGCGTTGGTGATAGGGATTATCCTTGGATTGACAGGTTTGAGCCGATTTTGTCCTGATTTTCTGTTGACTGTGTTTGACAATGCCGGGAAGTGCCAAGGACCGGTGGCTATGCTGTTGGCAGGATTTATCATTGGCGGTTATGATTTAAAAGAGCTGTTTCTGAACAAAAAAGTGTATGCGGTTACAGGAATGAGATTGTTTCTGATTCCCGGGGTAATGATGCTGATTATGAAGGCTTTGGGAATCAGCGAGGAGATTATGACCCTTGCCCTCATTGCTTTTGCCACTCCGCTGGGATTGAATACCATTGTATTTCCAGCCGCATACGGCGGTGACACCAAGACGGGTGCTTCGATGGCAATGATTTCTCATACCTTGTCTGTGTTGACCATTCCGTTGATGTATTTGATTTTTATTGTTTTGTTATAAGAAAGGATGATTACCATGACAAAAATTGATTTGTTTTCCGGATTTTTAGGAGCCGGAAAAACCACATTGATCAAAAAACTGATTCAAGAAGGATACAAAGGCGAAAAATTGGTGCTGATTGAAAACGAATTTGGTGAAATCGGCATTGACGGTGGATTTTTGCAGGATGCGGGAATTACGGTAAATGAAATGAATTCCGGTTGTATCTGTTGCAGTCTGGTGGGGGATTTTTCTGCGGCACTAAAGCAGGTGCTGGATGAGTATCATCCTGACAGAATTCTGATTGAACCATCAGGCGTGGGAAAACTGAGTGATGTAATTCGTGCTGTCAATGACCTGGGAGATGAAAGGGTTGCTCTGCATCATTGCAGTACGGTAGTGGATGCAAAAAAATGTAAAATGTATATGAAAAACTTCGGTGAATTTTTCAATGATCAGATTCAGTCTGCCCAAGTGATTGTGTTAAGCCATACGGATGGACTTGCCCAAGAAAAATTAGACACCTGTCTGGAGTTGATTCGTTCTCAGAATGACGAGGCAACAGTGATTGCCACTCCCTGGGATCAGTTGACGGGAGAACAGCTTTTGGAAGAAATGGAGCATTCTCTCAAACAGGAATTGGAAAAATTGGTGCACGAGCATCATCACCACGACGAACATTGTGATTGTCACGAGCATCATCACCATGATGAACACTGTGATTGCCACGAGCATCATCATCACGACGAACATTGTGATTGTCACGAGCATCATCACCATGATGAACATTGTGATTGCGGACATCATCACCATCATGCAGATGAAGTGTTTACCTCCTGGGGAAAAGAAACAGTTCGTCGGTTTACCGTTTCGGAAATCCAAATGGCTTTGGAAGCCTTGGAGGAAACGGAGTATGGCACCGTTCTTCGTGCCAAAGGAATTGTGCCGGGAGAAGGGGATAGCTGGATTCATTTTGATTATGTTCCCGGTGAGCCTGATGTGAGATTGGGTTCTGCAGCCGCCATCGGCAGATTGTGTGTCATTGGAGCGAACTTAAATGAAGAAAAGCTGACCAAAATTTTTCTTGGATAGAAAAGAGTGATAAGAATGAAAATACCTGTTTATGTATTTACCGGGTTTTTAGAAGCGGGAAAAACAAAGAGTGCCCGTGAAACCTTAGCAGACGAACGATTCAATTCGGGAGAAAATACTCTTCTTTTGTTATGCGAAGAGGGGGAGGAAGAATATGATATTGAGTTTCCCAATACCAACGTGACAATTGTTGCTGTTGATGAGGAAACACAACTGACCTCTAAATTTTTGTCCGAGCAAGGGAAGGCGTGTAAGGCAGACCGTGTGGTGGTGGAATACAACGGAATGTGGAAGCTGGAATCCTTATATAATGCTTTGCCGAAAAACTGGCTGGTGTATCAGGAATTGATGTTTGCAGATTCCCGTACCTTTGTGAATTTTAATGCCAATATGCGTCCTCTTGTGGTGGATAAATTACAAGGCTGTGAGCTGGTGGTGTTTAACCGTGTGGATGAGAATACGGATAAAATGGCACTTCATAAAATTGTGCGGGGAGTATCAAGACGTGCCTCCATCTCTTATGAGCTGACCGATGGCACCTTGGAATATGACGAAATTGAGGATCCCTTACCCTTTGATATCAATGCTCCCGTTATCCAAATTGAGGACAAGGATTTTGCTTGGTTTTACCGTGATTTTACCGAGGAAATGGACAAATATATCGGAAAAAAGGTGCGGTTTAAAGCCATTGTGGCAAAGGATCATAAGATGCCTGAGGGAACGGTTGTGGCAGGACGGCACATTATGACTTGCTGTGCAGACGATATTGCATACCGAGGAATGGTCTGCAAATACAAAGCCATGTTTTCCCTCCAAACCCGTGATTGGGTGGTGGTGGAAGGAGAGCTTCGCCACGAATACAACGACTTATACAGAGGAAAAGGTCCTGTGCTGTATGCTGCTCAAATTGCCAAATCCGACCCGCCTGTGCAGCCTGTGGCAACATTCGATTAATTCTTGTAAAAAAACAGTTGAATTTTTTGGAATTTATGGTATAATAGAAGGTAACAGTCCGTTTTATGCGGAAAACTTTGGGAAAAGGAAGTAATAAAGCATGTTAGATATGAAATTTGTTCGGGAAAATCCCGAGCTGGTAAAAGAAAATATCAAGAAAAAATTTCAGGATAAAAAATTACCATTGGTGGACGAAGCCATCGGTATTGACGCCGATCTTCGTGCTGCAAAATCAGAAGCGGATTTTTTGCGTGGAGAACGGAATAAAATTTCCAAGCAGATTGGTGCTTTGATGGGACAGGGCAAAAAGGAAGAAGCAGAAGAAGTGAAGAAAAAGGTTGCAGAGTTTTCAGGTCGATTGGCTGACTTGGAAAAAAAGGAAGTGGAGCTGGAGGAAGAGCTTCAATCCCGTATGATGCTGATTCCCAATATCATTGATGAAACTGTGCCCATTGGTAAGGATGACAGCGAAAATGTGGAACTGGAAAAGTTCGGGGAGCCTGTGACTCCCGATTTTGAAGTGCCGTATCATACAGAAATTATGGAAAAGCTGAACGGTATTGATCTGGATGCAGCAAGAAAGGT
>JAZQHN010000238.1:0-3613 GCA_045540615.1 Clostridia bacterium | reverse complement strand
AATTAAACATTACTCAAAAGCTTAAATAATCTAATTACCAAAAAAGTTGATTTGGTACATTATTAAAGCAAATTATAAAATTACAGATCCGTTGGTGGAATTCCTTCATTTTCACCCCCACAACTCCATCCAAAACCTGCTTTTTGAAAAATAAAGGCAGGTTTTTTATTTTTTTCACAAAATCCCTTTTCAGAACGAAAAAAATGTGGTACAATAAAAGGATAAGGATAAAAAAAGAAAATTTTCTGTATCAGAATGAAAAACAGGAGAAGGCTATGGATCATTTTGAATTAGTTTCAGAGTATCAACCTACAGGAGATCAGCCTCAAGCCATTGAACAGTTGGCACAAGGAGTTCTTGCAGGTCACAAAGGACAAACTCTTCTTGGGGTAACAGGCTCGGGAAAAACCTTTACCATTGCTAACGTGATTCAAAAGGTAAACCGACCCACCCTTGTTTTGGCACATAACAAAACCTTGGCTGCACAGCTTTGTACTGAATTTAAAGAGTTTTTTCCCAACAATGCAGTAGAGTTTTTCGTGTCTTATTATGATTATTATCAACCGGAAGCATACCTTCCGGGGACTGACACTTATATTGAAAAGGATGCCCAAATCAACGATGAAATTGACAAGCTCCGTCATTCCGCCACAGCAGCACTTTTCGAACGCCGGGATGTGATTATCGTATCCAGCGTATCCTGTATTTATGGATTGGGTGATCCTGAAGATTACACCGATTTGATTATTTCTCTCCGCCCGGGATTAGAACTGGAACGGGATGAACTGTTAACAAGGCTGGTTAATATCCAATATGAACGAAATGATATTAATTTTATCCGTAATAAATTCCGAGTCAGAGGAGATACCGTAGAAATCTTTCCCTCCAACTCCACCGATACCGCAATTCGAATCGAATTTTTTGGTGATGAAATCGACCGTATCACCGAAATCAATGCATTGACGGGAGAAGTGAAGGGAATAAGAAACCATGTTGCCATCTTCCCTGCTTCCCACTACGTTACAACCAAAGAAAAAATGAAGCGTGCTCTTTCTTCCATCGAAAATGAATTGGAACAACGATTATTGGAATTTAAGGAAGAAGATAAACTGGTAGAGGCGCAACGGCTTAAACAAAGAACCAATTACGATTTGGAAATGCTTCAAGAGGTAGGCTTTTGTCAGGGAATCGAAAATTACTCCCGGCATATCAGCGGAAGAGCACCGGGAAGTCCTCCTTTTACTCTCATGGACTTTTTCCCCGATGATTTTTTACTGGTGGTAGATGAAGCCCATGTAACCATTCCACAGGTTCGGGGAATGTATGCAGGAGACCGTTCCAGAAAAACCACCTTGGTGGATTACGGCTTTCGGTTGCCCTCCGCCTTTGATAATCGTCCCTTGAATTTTGAAGAATTTGAACAACGGGTCAATCAGGCAATCTTTGTTTCTGCTACTCCGGGTCCTTACGAACGGGAGCATTCTGTTCAAATTGCAGAGCAGGTCATCCGTCCCACGGGACTTCTTGACCCTGAAATTGATGTCCGTCCCGTCACAGGTCAGATTGACGATTTGTATGGTGAAATTATTGCCCGGGTCAATAAACAGGAACGGGTACTGGTTACCACCATGACCAAGCGAATGGCAGAGGATTTGACCGATTATTTTGAAAACATGGGAATCAAAGTACGATATCTTCATTCTGATATCGACACCTTAGAACGAATGGATATTATCCGCGATTTGCGGCTTGGTGTTTTTGATGTATTGGTCGGAATCAATCTGTTAAGAGAAGGACTTGATTTACCCGAGGTTTCTTTGGTTGCCATTTTAGATGCGGACAAAGAAGGGTTCCTCCGTTCCGAAACTTCACTAATTCAGACCATCGGCCGTGCGGCAAGAAATGCAGAAGGAAAGGTTATTATGTATGCTGATGCGGTAACCGATTCCATGAAACGTGCCATTTCCGAAACCAACCGACGTCGTATGATTCAGTCGGAATATAACAGGGCAAACGGCATCATACCAAAAACCATCCAAAAAGAAGTACGTGACGTAATAGAAGCGACCGTCAAAATAGAAGAACCCAAAAAGAAAAAAGGAATCTCAATTGAAAAACAAATTGCAATTCTGACAGAACAAATGAAAGAAGCGGCAGATGCACTGGAATTCGAGGTTGCCGCAAAATTGCGTGATGAAATTCAACGATTGGAAGTGAAACGATGAATGAAATAGTCATTAAAGGTGCCAGAGAGCACAATTTAAAAAATATAGATGTTACCATCCCCCGTGATAAACTGGTTGTTGTCACTGGATTGTCAGGCTCAGGAAAATCTTCCCTTGCCTTTGACACTGTATTTGCCGAAGGACAGCGGCGGTATGTAGAATCCTTAAATTCTTATGTCCGTCAGTTTTTAGGGCAGATGGACAAGCCTGATGTAGATTATATCGAAGGCCTTTCCCCTGCCATTTCCATCGACCAGAAAACCACAGGGAGAAACCCCCGTTCCACCGTGGGAACGGTAACCGAAATTTATGATTATCTTCGTCTGCTTTATGCCAGGATCGGAGTTCCTCATTGTCCAAAGTGTGGCAGAGAAATCACCAAACAAACAGTTGATCAGATTGCCGATACTATTATGGCAATGCCGGAAAAAACAAAATTCATGGTTCTTGCTCCGGTCATCCGCGGCAAAAAAGGAGAACACCAAAAAATCTTGGATGACGCAAGAAGAAGCGGTTATGTCCGAGTGCGGATTGACGGAAATTTATACGAATTATCCGAAGAAATTCATCTTGAAAAAAACAAAAAACATACTATTGAATATGTGATAGACCGCCTAAGCGTAAAGACCGATATTCGAAAACGACTGGCTGACTCTTTGGAAAATGCATTAAATCTCGCTGATGGTTTGGTGGGAATCAGCGTCATTGACGGAGAAGAACTGTTATTCAGTCAAAACTATGCATGTCCCGATTGTGGAATCAGTATGGAAGAATTAGTACCCAGAATGTTTTCCTTTAACAGCCCCTTTGGTGCCTGTCCGGAATGTTCAGGACTTGGATATTTGCTCCGTGCAGACCCTGACCGTATTTTTAAGGATAAAAGCAAAAGTCTTTCCAAGGGTGCTATTCAAATATCCGGCTGGGATAGCTCTGCCGAGGACACAGTTGCAGGCTCTATTTTCGAAGCATTGGCACGGCATTACGAATTCAGTATGGATACTCCTGTCAGCCGTCTGTCTCAAGAAATTATCGATATTATACTATATGGTACGGGAGAGGAAAAAATCGATATTATTCAACATCGTCCCGGAAAACGAACCACCCAATATTCTGCTCCCTTCGAAGGAGTAGCAACTAACATCGAACGACGGTACAAAGAAACCAACTCTCTTTGGATGAGATTGGAACTGGAAAGTATAATGAGCAACTTTGAATGTCCAGGATGTAAAGGTGCCAGATTAAAGCCTGAAATGCTTGCAGTTACTGTAGGTGGAAAAAGCATTTATGATGTTTGTAATCTTTCGATTGGAAAAGCATTGGAATTTTTTCGTAATTTAGACCTTTCACAAAAAGAACAAGCCATTGCGAAACAAATTTTAAAAGAAATC
>JAZQHN010000237.1:0-5063 GCA_045540615.1 Clostridia bacterium | reverse complement strand
CTCCTGAGGTTCCGTCTGCGGTGATGAGAATATCGGCAATCTCAGAAATGTAGGTATCATCTGTTCTGGGACAGTCTATGGTTTGCCAGAAACGATCAAAGGTGGTAGCAGGAATGGAAACCAGGCAACGTCCCTCTTCTTCCAGTTCTACCCATGGTTTTGCGTTAGGAGTGTTTCTTAATCCACGAAGGAAAAACCAAGCATTTTTGTTGCCGGTTACATCGTAGATTGCTTTGGAAATAGAGTGAGTATATTCCTGTTCCACCGTAATTCCGAATTGCCAGGGGGAGGTGAGACCGCAAACGTCAAATCCGGCTTTTTGTAAAATGGAAACGCCGTGAGCAATATAAGGAGTCAAAGTGGTTCTGTCCTGTTCTGATGCCCAGTCGTCTTCTCTTACGGAAATGGCTTCTCCCGTTTCTAAATTGACAGCCAGATTGTGGGTAAGCATTTCAGGACCTACAGAGAAATTGGGGATTAGTCTTTGCTTGACTGTATTCAACCATTCTTCCACCTGAGATTGTTCTGTCCCTTCTAATCCGTTTAAAATGTCGCCTTTGTTACCCGGCATGGGAACAACACTGAATTTTCCTTTGATGCCATGTCTTTCGACAATATCACAAAAGGTGTGCAGGAATTCGTTTGGTACGAATTGCAGTAAGGGTCTGCCGTCCTTGGTGAAACGAGGGGTGTGGTGTTCGTAATATACCGAAATCACCGGAGCCGGGTCGTCAATAATAATACTGATTGGTACTTTGTTCATCATTATCCTTCTTTCTGTATTTAGAATTAATTAAAAGAAAAATCCGCTGAATTCAAGAATTGCTCCGCCTTCAAGATAGGTTTTTTTCACGGCACGTTGTAAGCTTGTGTTTTCAGGTAAAGTATTGTAGTCATCAGGGATTCCTTGTTCGGGGAATACAAAGTTGAAGACTCCCGTTCCGTAAGCCGGATAGGGAAATAAGGTAAATTTATCCTGAAACGCCAAAATATTGGAGGTGGGTTTCAGTAAATTCCGCAATGAACGGGACATGAGCCAGGAAGAGCAAACAAAAGCTTTGTAAGGATAATCCGGATAACAATTTTTTAATATGTCCCGTGTTCTTTGATAGGAGTCTTCCACACAGGCTTTATCGAAGGAACCGTCTGAGGGAATATGAATGTTAACAACAGGATCATTTTTAGAAAATGCAAGTGTCCAGTCTTCTTTTTTTAATGTGGTGTTATTTGCTTCAATGAGACCATCTGTAATCAAATGACCTGTAACGGTTTCGTCCGTTTCTAAAACATCAGCAAAGAAGCTTTGTTCTGTATCTTCATATCCTGGAGAGCCCAGTATCATACCGTCACGATGGACAGAAACTCCGTCAGCAAAAACGGCAGATTTACCGTTTTTATTTTGAAAAACACGGATAAACATAACGCTCTCTCTGCTTTTCGGAAGCTCATATTTCAGTCTGCCGATTCGGATTAGGGAGTTGTTGATTAACAGACGAATCCAACCAAGACGTTTATGGTCAAAGGCAGGGCGACCCAAATATTGTTCGCAATTTTGAACGCAGCTATCGTATTCTTTCATGGTATCGTAAATGATGTCCTGAGGAACATTTCTGTTTTTTAAAAATTCAACTGAGGCTTTCATGGTTGGAATCGTAGGAAAAAGATGTAAAAAATCATACATGACACCTTCCCCGACAGGAGGTTCATATTCTCCGGAACGAGTGTCGCCACCATGAGTGATATATTCAGACAGCAAAGCCAGAAAAAGTCTGAATTCTTTTCGATTCCGAAGAGCTTTTGCAGCGGTCAGGATTTCTTCTCGGTACTTTACTAAAATTCTGCATTCAGTTAAAGTTTGTTGAATCAATGTTTCAGACAGCATTTGCTCAGTTCGTTCTATATAATTATCTTTTACTTTTGGATAATATTCAGAAAAAGAAAGGGGGAGCTTTGTGAAAGAGAGAGACTTTTTCATTTCTTCAAAAAGCATCTGATAACCTCCAATATAAAATATTGCTAGTTATTGTATCATATTCTTTTATTTATGTCAAGTTAATTGATTTTGAAGTAGCCGGATAGAAAGAAAAAAGAACTGATTTTAAATAAAAAATCCAAGGAAATTTTCCATTCCTCGGATTTTCTTGTAAGTATTTATTGCTTTTGTTTTGCGGATAATTCAGCTACTTTGTTTTTTAACAGAATAATTGCTTCCGCCTCGTCGTTAATATTCAGTACTGTTTGCTCCATAGGACAAATTCCGTCTCCTGTACGGTTTTGAATTGATTCCACACATGTTCCGTAGGTAACGGATATATTGTGTTCCTGAAGCCATTTGATTGCTTCGTTGCTTATTGTTTCCCCGTAACAGGAGTTGACGCCAGCGTAAGTAAAAATCATTGCGGCAGCTTTTCCGATAATTTTATCTGCAATAAATGTATTTTTTAACGCTCCTTCTTCCTGCATTTTCAAAACGTAACCAATTCCTCTTGGCGATTCAGCGCTAACAATGTGATTGTTCTTTACAATGACAAAGCTTGCCTTTCCGTTTTTTACCATTGTAATAGCATCTTGTTGAGCAGATTGTTTTTTTGAACCGTTTTTTCTGACTGCAAATACCAGATAGGGAACTACAACCAATTGAATCAGAATGCCCGGAATTCCTTGAATGACAGCTGCTATGACAGATAGTTTCCCTAAAGAAGGATTGAAAAGCAATAATAGGGAAGCCACAATGCCGTATATAATACGCCCGCCCAACATAGCACCGATTAAAGAAAGGTAAATATGTCTTAACTTATTGCTGTAACCAAACAGCTTATAAAATAATCCGGTAAGAAATCCGTAGGTAAATAATTCGCAAGTCATAATGACTGCATTGGGAAAGAGTACCGGCATTCCCGTAATAGAGCTGTTTAAAATCGGGAGAATCAGACCGCATAAAGCACCGTATTTGGGACCGCAGAAAAAACCGCAGAGAAGAACGGGAAGATGCATGGGTAAAAATACATTACCGGGAAAAAGACTAAGCCCGTGAGATGCCATAAAAGGAAGTAAAATTCCCAATGCAAGCATGAAGCCAGAGACAACTGTTTTTTTTGATGTAGAATGAAGCATGATACATTCTCCTTGTTTTTTTGATTTCTGTAAACAGTATACCAGTTATTTTGTTTTTTTGCAAGTAAAATTGTGTTAAAAACAAGAAAAAATGTGTTGAAATAAAAAAGAAAAAACCTGCCGAATCCTCGACAGGTTTTGGTGGGCACAACAGGGCTCGAACCTGTGACCCTCTGCTTGTAAGGCAGATGCTCTCCCAGCTGAGCTATGCGCCCGTTTCAACAACATAAATAATTATAACAGAAAGAAACCAAAAAGTCAACTGTTTCTTTTTCTAAACTATGGAAATTTTATCGTTAATTTTTGTGCAAATTATCTATTTGATGCAATATTACCATCTTTTATTCAAAAAATTTCCTTCTTGAAAAATGAATTTTTTGTCAAATTGAAGAAAAAATGACGATAATATTTTTTTTACATGATTTTCTTTAAAAAGATTGGAAATAATCATTGAAATTATGGAATAAATATGGTACAATAAAAGATAAAGTGTTAGGAGGCGTATGTTTTGAAGAAAATTTGTGTCTTATTTGGCGGAATGTCAGAAGAATATGATGTGTCTTGTGTCTCTGCAAGTTATGTGGCAGAAGAGCTGGATCCGTCGAAATATGAAGTAATAAAGGTTGGGATTACAAAAGAAGGCGAATGGAAGCTTTTTTTGGGAACTACTCAGGAAATGCGTGACCATGTTTGGGAAAAGGGAGATTGCATTCCCTGTGTTCTTTCTCCCGATAGAAAAGACAAAGGATTATTGGTAGAAAGAGAAAACGGGTTGGAACGAATCGGAGTGGATGTGCTGTTTCCGGTATTGCATGGTGCATACGGTGAGGATGGTTGTATCCAAGGTTTATTCCGTATGAGCGGCATTCCGTTTGTAGGTTGTTCGGTTGCGGCATCTGCTTTGGGAATGGATAAGGCTCTTTCCAAAATGGTGTTTGATACAGCCGGAATTGCTCAGGCAAAATGGGTATTGTTTGAGGATATTACAAGGGAAAATCCAACTGAGGCTGCAATACGTGCGGAACAAGAATTTCCTTATCCTATGTTTGTTAAGCCGGCATGTACCGGTTCTTCCATCGGTATCACAAAAGCTCATGACAGAGAGGAATTATTAAATGCATTTGAGGTTGCGGCAAAAGTGGACGTGAAGGTTTTGGTGGAAGAAACCATTGTCGGAAGAGAATTGGAATGTGCCGCAATGGGAAATGGAGAACCGAAAATTTCTTGTGTGGGAGAAGTGCTTTCTGCAGGGGAATTTTATGATTATGAATCCAAATATTTTGATGAGGGTTCCAAAACGGTGATTCCTGCTTCTTTGACAAAAGAGGAGTCTGATAAAATCAGAACTGCTGCGGCAAAAGCTTATCGGGCACTGGGATGCCGCGGACTGTCCCGTTGCGATTTCTTTTTGACAAAAGAGGGTACAGTCTATATTAATGAAATCAATACTTTGCCCGGATTTACACAAATCAGTATGTTTTCTAAACTTTGGATGGCTGAAGGATATACGTATTCCAAATTGTTGGATGAGTTAATCGGCTATGCAACTTGCTAAGGAGAAAAAAATGGATCAACGGTGTATCGGTGTTTTTGACTCAGGTCTTGGAGGGTTGACGGCGGTTCGCGAACTGAAACGTGTTCTCCCTGATGAAAATATTATTTATTTCGGCGATACGGGTCGGGTACCCTACGGAACCCGTTCGGATGCTACCATTATCAAATATACCCGTCAGGATATTAATTTTTTGAAACGATTTGATGTAAAAATGATTTTGGTTGCATGCGGAACGGTAAGCTCTGTTGGCTTGCCTGCTTTACGTGAGGAGTACCCGGGTCTTCCTTTGGTGGGAGTAGTGGAAGCGGCATCTTTTGCAGCCGCATCGGCTACCAAAAATGGTAAGATTGCCAAGTCGGAGGCCAAGCGGTCTTAGGAAGGACAACATGTTTCC
>JAZQHN010000236.1:0-2654 GCA_045540615.1 Clostridia bacterium | reverse complement strand
TAATAAATATAAAATAATAAAGGTAAAGGTTAATTTTTTTTGATTCATTCTTATTTCACCGTATATGTATTTTGATTGTAATCAACTGTAATTACTGTACCGTCAGAATAAGTTACTTGGTAAATACCGTCAGCACATTTTTCGTGACGAACCATAGTTTCAAACTGGAGTTTCCAAAGCTTCTGATATTCTTCGTACATATCCGAAAGAACAGTAACCGCTTTTTCTAACTGTTCATCAGTTTCGCAGAGTAAATCTTCTTGCCCCATCCAGTTGCCGCAACCACCTTCTTCATCTTCAGTATTATCTGTAACATATTTTGAATTAAAATATCCTAAAGGTCTTCCGCCATATTCGATATACTTCAAATGACTCTTTTCATCCTTTACACCAAAATTAACGGTTTCAGTAGAAGGATTGTAAAGAATGCTTCCATGGAATACTAACTGCCAGAAGGGGATGGTTTCATCACAAATCGGATGTTGTTCGCCATATAGATTATAGCTTGTATAAAGAACATAATCCAATCCGTCAGACAAATAATCAAATCCTCCTTCAGAAGCAAAAGCGCCAAATAACTCACGGGTTCTTTCTGCAATCTGACAAATAGTTTCTGCAGATTCTTTTGCGGTCATGGGATGGTCTTTGCTATAGCAGTTTCTGGGAGGGAAATTGGATAATACATCAATATAATGCATTCCTCTGAATCCTGCTTTTTGAATTTCAATTAAATTTCGTTCTGTATAAGGAACAGTTCTTTGGGGACAAAGATGGAAAGGTTGTCCACCACCCCAATAAATAAAGTCTGTGGAATAATCTCCATCTTCAGTGACAATTAAATCGTTTTCATCCCAATCTTCAGAAATTTCATACATTTCTGTACTATTGGTGTGAACAACCATCTGAT
The DNA here is from genome assembly GCA_045540615.1 of Clostridia bacterium. Taxonomy (GTDB): domain Bacteria; phylum Bacillota; class Clostridia; order HGM11514; family HGM11514; genus SIG438. The sequence goes on along the minus strand of JAZQHN010000236.1, from coordinate 1,747 downwards.
AACCCAAAGATTGTCCGTACTTACATAAGTCTTTCATTCCCTCTTCTCCGCCGATTGTTTCTTCAATAGGCAACAATTGAGGCCATCTTCCGTCGTGTCCCTTGATTTCAACACCAACAAGACAAACTTCAACTTTATCGACATTTTTTTCTTTTAAGCGATCCAGGATTTCTTTTGCACGAGCGAAAGTACATCCAACAATGACTTCCGGTTCATTTTCCGGTGTTTGATGTTTTACGGGAGAGGGGACAGGCTTCCATGCCATACGGATTCTCAGTTCCAAGGATTGTGCACCATACAGTAATTCAGGATTGTTTTTCACTCTTTCTTTTAACGGAACAGGATTTTTGATACTGCGGTAAAGTGCTGCCATATCGTTATAGTCGCTGCCAACAGGGAGCATATAATAAGTAATAGAAATCGGTTCATACTTTGTTTTGCTGCTGACAAAGAAACGCGGGAAGATGTAATACTGCTGATTGCGAACACCCACAACAATCTTGTATTCAAAGGTCATTCCTGTTACAACAGCAAAAATGGTTTTTTCAGAGGTTTTAAATCCGAAGATAGGCATATAATTGCTGTCAGAAATATATTCACAATCTTCTTTTTCTGTGAAGTTACAAAGCATTGTTCCGCCTTCTTTGGTGCCTCTCGGAACAATTGCGTACCCATTTTCATCTATGCCGCTTGTTAAAAAGTCAGGACAGAAATCAATATGGTGGCAGTCATCTGGAATCAGACTGTTATCAATGGATACCACGATTTTTTCAGCATCTTCTTTGATAACGGGTTGTAAAATGGAAATTTCTTTGCTTTTGTTTACAACTTTACAATTCATAATTAACAAATCCTTTCAATTTTTTCTTGCATTTCTATTATAATTGTGATATAGTAGATTTACAATGAAAAAATAAGGACATGATTTGACTTTTTATTCCGAGAGGTGAAAAAAACATGATAAAATCCCATGGAAAGTACATTCCTGAACAAAACAAATTTGAATTTATCAGTTTGCGAAATGAAGAATTGCAATTTATTTATAATCACTTATCGTTTGAATTAAAAGATCATAATTACTCTCACATTAATCCGGGCTTTATCAGCAGATCGTTGGTTGATAAGGATTTTCAACATACGATTAATTCATTGCATTTTTTGATTCAAGGGAGTGCAACCTTGTCTTTTGAAGGTCAAGCCATTCATTTGAATGCCGGAGATATTTTCATGATAGGCAATCATGTAAAATGTAGTTGGGAATATAGCCGGGAATCGATTGAAATTACCCTTCTTTTCAATCTTTACTTAGGAAATTTAGATGATTTATTTACAAAACTATCCAAGCCTCTTGTACTTCATAATTGTTTGACTGATGTTTTAAAAATGCAAACGTTGTTTGAAAATGAAGGTTATTTATCTGTTTTCGAAATGAAAAACTTATGTATGGATTATACAGTGAAATTTTTAAAAATGAGTCATATTGATTTAAACAATCATATTGGTTTGGTGAAAAAATATGAAAAAGTATTCCAGTATATCACTGAACATCTTTCCATGAATTTAAGATTAAATGAAATTGCTGAACAAACCAATTATTCCATAGGTTTTTTCACAAAAAGGTTTGCAAAAGATAATAAAATTACAGTAAAACAATATATTCATGATAAGCTGATGTCACAAATTGAACAACTGCTTATTTATTCAGATTTATCTTTAACGGAAATTTCGAATCAATTTGAATTTTGTG
>JAZQHN010000235.1:0-5560 GCA_045540615.1 Clostridia bacterium | reverse complement strand
GATTGAAGGAGTCTTTAAAGCTTTATTCGCTTCCGGATCCGGCTGAAATTTTTTCGCCTGATGATTTTTCTGAATTTACTTCTTATCAATGTCAGACGGGGACTTACTTTCTTTGTGGCATTCCGGGAAAGGATGCTTATTATGCTTACTGTCAAAAACTTGCGGAAAACGGTTTTGTGCTGCGTGTATCTTTGGACCATGCTTCTGTTTGGTTGAAAGGGTATTCTAAGTTTATTGCGGAATACGGGTTGGAAAACGGGAAAGAATTTCTTCGTCTTACTTATATGGATCATCCTATTCAGAGTCGGTTTCATATGAGAAAAAATCTTTCTAAGATATTTTCTCGTGATTATAAATTTAATGAAGATTTTCGTGCTATGAGACATTATAAGCCATATTATCTTTTGCTTTTTTACTTTCATAAGGTTTTTGAAGGGTTAAAATTCAAATGTGTCCGCTTGCGTTTCGGTGATTTTTTTGGATGCAATTTTAAGAATACTTCCTGGCATAGTTGTCGGTTTCATTTGGCGTGTGACGGTGGAAAGCTTTTTTGCAGATTTGTGAACTGTGATTTCTCCGGAAGCAATTTTTTGGGTGTTGATTTTTCCCATTGTCAGTTTTTTGATTGTGATTTCTCCGAAACGAATTTCCGGAATTGCAAATTTGATAAGACTATTTTTGACCGGTGTTGTTTTGACGGTTTTGATATGGTGCGGTGTAAAACAGAGAATATGTTATTTCTGTATACCAAAGAGGGGGAGAAAAATGCTTAAAGATATTTTGATTTCTCTTCGGGAAGGTAGAAATTTAAGTCAAGATGAGCTTGCAAAACGCCTCTCGTATTCTCGTTCAACGATTGCTGCAGCTGAGAAAGGACATATGATTTCGCCCTCTCTTCTTAGTACATATAATCGGTTTTTTCACAAAGAGATTCCTGCTTCTTTGGAGCTTATTTGCCAAAAATGCAAGAAAACTTTTGTTTCTGAAAAGGGGCTTTGTCTTTTTTGTAAAGAATGTTCCAAAAAGGTGAAGCCTATGGGGCGTGGACTTTTAAGAAAAAAATATCAAAATTTTAATTCAAATCCCATTACTAAAGATACGGTGATGATTATTTGTATGTTTCATCTGGAAGGGCAGACTGTGAAGGAGATTGCATCACATCTTATGCGACCGCCAGAGGTTGTTGCGAAACTTTTGAACCGTGCCATCCGTGATGGGCGGTATCAGATGTATAAAAAAATGAAACAATCGGGTCCTTTTGTTTTGCCTCGTGCACTTGCTGCTTTTGGTTTTGTCAAAGCTACCCGAAAAATAAGTATTTTGGAGGTTAAAGAATGAAAGCAATTATTATCACTGCAGATGGGAAAATTTCTCCATGCGATGTAGAAAAAAACGGGGAACCGTTGTATGAGTTGGTGCGTGATACCATTGGCGGATATATGGAGCATATTTATTTTCCAGGTTTGCCTGGGTTCGTTGGAACCGTGGATGAAGAAGGAAAACTGAAATGTAAACCTGTCAATATCCTTGCTACAAGGCTTTATCAAAATCCGCTGGATGTTCTGGTGGGTGATGTAATTATTCTGAAGTATGGTACCTTCGAAGGGGATTCTGATATTGTTGGGATTCCCGATGAGGAAGCGAATCGGCTGATGAATCTGATTAAGGAGAAGGTAGGAGGCAGCACCAATGCGTGAGATTTTGTTTAGAGGGAAAGCGGTAAATCTACACAATGGAAGCAAAGATTTTGTTTACGGTCAATATGTGCAAAACAGAGATGGCAAAATGATTTATAGCGATACTTGGGAAGATGGAATACAAAAACATTATGTAATCGAAGAAACAGTAGGACAATATACCGGTTTGACCGATAAGAGCGGAACCAAGATTTTTGAAGGTGATATTTTAATATACACCGATAAAGACCAAGACAAAAGTACACATAAAGTTTTTTGGAGTGACACAAGACTTGCTTTCTATGCTTGTTACACCCGTTATCCAGAACTATATGGGTATGCTTCAAACTTTAACAAAGATGATATTGAAGTCATCGGCAACATTCACGATAACCCCGAATTGCTGAAAGGCGGTTCTGAGTGATGGCAAGTAATGTTAAACCTTTAAAAGCGTGTCCGATGTGTAAATCATATATGGTTTCTGCAACATACGAAGAAAACAGAAGGTACAGATATGAGTGCAGAAATTGTGGGCAATACTTTGAATTTAATGCTCCGTCACAGTTTGCAGCAGATGTTATCTTTAACCATGTGATTGCCAATACAACTGAGAAAGAGGTGTTACCGAATGACAGGAATGATATGTAACGATAACAGTCTTGAATTGATAAAAAAATACAAAAATAAGTTAATTGAAAGTACGAACGTTGAAATTTCAAAAGATGAAATGGTGGGAATAGATTTTATTTTATTCCGCTTTTGGAAAAAGGGTTTGTTAGATAAGTTAGAAGATTTTGACCGACAGAAGGCAGAGATTGAGAAATACAAAAATATAAAAACAACAATGGACGAGTTTTGGGATATTCTTTTAAGGTGCAAGGTAGCCAATCGCAAAGAAAAGCCTACCATAGAAGAATTAGCAGATTCCATCCATCAGATAGAAGTAAATGCAATCAAAGAGTTTGCTTCCAGGATAGAGGGTGTGTTATCTCTGCATCCGGCACAGGCAAAGTATTATTATGAAATAAAAAAAGAATACATAAAGGAGAATGAAAATGACAAGCGAAAAATTTAATTTAATTTTGGAAGAAACTTTGGAAAAGTGCAAGAACACGTTGGGTGTAAAGGCAGAGGAATATGCCACATCTGACCGATTACATAATTTCAAGGTGGCTGCAGAGCTTCAGAACTGTACGCCCATGACGGCACTTGCCGGTATGATGGCCAAGCATACGGTATCCGTATATGATTTGATCGGTCGTGTGGAATACGGTGTGGATGTTCCTTTGGAACTGTGGGATGAGAAAATCGGTGATCATATCAATTACCTAATTTTATTATCTGCGATGGTACGAGAAGGGATCCCGAACTTTACTTGTAATGTGGGGATGTGTGCAGAATGATACATGCATTGAAGATTAAGTCTTCTTATTTTAATGATGTGATTACCTGCAAAAAGACTTTTGAGGTTCGGCAGGATGACCGTGGTTTTCAGGAAGGTGATTTGCTTGCGTTAAATGAAATTGATTCCCACGGAGAATACACCGGAAAGTGTGTGCTGGTTTATGTGACCTATATTCTTTCCGGTAGTGAATACATGAAGGAAAACTATGTAGGGATGTCGATTAAGCCTTGTGTGGTTTTAAAGGTTCCTGATCTGACAGAGATTCCCGATTGCGGGGAGGGACCAGAAGTGCCTCTGGAAAACTTTTATTCATTTGTTGATGACTATAACAAATCTATGGAAAGGAAGGAAAATGATGAAAGAGATAGAAAAAGTATTGCTGGATTTGGAAATTAAGCTGGAAGAGAAAGCCAGGAAGGAATTAACCGAAGATATTCGATTGTCCAGGATTCGCTTGATGGGATATCTTGCCGGAGTTCAGGAGATGCGAATTGCCTTATCCCATTACCTAAGAGAGAAAACAAAAGAAGAAATGGTGCAGGAAAGTGAGGTGGAACCGGGTGACTATAATACGGATCTGATTCGTGAGATTGTTACCATGCACAAAGAAGTTACAAATATTTTAAAAAAAGCAAATGTCATTTTAATGATTGTAAATCAAATTAAAATTTTCGGAGGAAATGAAAATGCTGGAGAAATTTTTGGAAAAGATGCTTAATATCGGGAAAGAATCGGTTGCTCCTGTGGAGATTGGAGGAAGACAGTATACAGCCGCAAACTTAAAACCTATTACAGAACCGATTGCGGAGCCGTTACATACCAGTGGTTTGAGAAGTATTGTGGATTATATTAAAGATGAAATTGATATTGCCGATTTTAAAGTGATTCACATTGCAGATGAAGGACGTGTGGATGTTTATTCTGAACTGAATGATGACAAACGCAGGGAACACTTTATCCATTGTTGCTATCCCGAAAAGCCGTTCCGGTTCGGTCAGTTTATGCCGTACAGTGAATTTATCATTCAGCTGCAGTCTAAGTTTGTGCCGGATGATAATGTGACCACTTTATTATCTTTTGTTGGGAATATCCGGGAAGAATCTGCAAATGAGTTTAAAGATGACGGCATCAGTCAGACTGTGGTTTGTAAGACCGGAATTGCACGTTTGGAAAATGTAGTGTTACCGAATCGAATCAAGCTTCGCCCGTATCGAACCTTTGCAGAGGAGGAACAGCCTGCTTCGGAATTTGTGTTCCGAATTGGTAAAAATTCCGATTGTGCGTTGTTTGAAGCAGATGGCGGTGCCTGGAAGAGAGAAGCGGTTAAAAATATCAAAAATTATCTGGACTTCGAGCTTTCAGATGATGACAAGCACATTATTTTAGAATAAGGAGAATTTTTATTATGAAAAATACAGAATTAACTTTATCCAATCTTGCAGGCGGCGCATTAAACGAGCGTTTTTCGGACGAGCTTGCCAAAGTAATTCGTAATATCAATGATCCCAACACTGATGCTACTGCAAAGAGGAAAATCGTGATTACTGTGGTGTTAGCTCCCAATGCTACCCGTGACATCGTGAGTGCCAAATTTGATACGAAGTCAACCCTTGCACCAAGCTATTCTATCGGGACAAGTATGTTTGTGGGTCGTGAAGGTGACAAAACAGTTTGTTTTGAAATTGGGAAAGATGTATCGCCCAATCAGATTGTGCTTGATGAGGGCGGGGAAGTGAAAGAACCGCCGAAGTTTGCGGTAAACTGATATGACCGTAAGAGATTTGCCCCAACACTTTGAGGCAGAAGTTAGTGTTTTAGGCAGCATTCTGATTGATAACGGAGTGCTGCCAAAGGTTTTAGAGGTTGTAGGGAGCGAAGATTTTTACAACCTTAAGAACCGAAAGCTTTTTGAGATTTGTGAAAATCTGTTCCGGGAAGGTGTGCCGGTGGACGTTGTAACTGTTCACGACAGGCTACAGCAGGAAGGAATTTTTGAAGAAATCGGAAAAGAGTATTTGCTTACGGTGATTGAGAGCGTTCCCACAACGGAAAATGTGCTTCATTATGCCGGTATTGTGAAGGAGCGTTCTTTCTACCGTCAGCTGATCACAGTGTGCGACAATGTTTCAGAAAGCTGTTATGATTGCAAAAAGGAAGCAGGCGACAAGGCGGTTTCGGAAATTTATGATGTAATCAGTAAGTATCAGAAAAACGATTCCAAGCCTTTTAAGAATCTGATTTATGAATCCTATAATGAGTTATCTGAAATGGTGAATCGAAAGAAGCAATTTACCGGGCTTGCCACTGGGTACCGGGAGCTGGATGAACGGCTTTCCGGATTGCAGAATTCGGACCTGATTCTGATTGCGGCACGTCCCGCCATGGGGAAGACAAGCTTTGCTTTGAACATTGCAACTAATGTTGCCATTTATGAAAAGAAGCCGGTTCTTATTTTCTCCCTGGAAATGAGTAAGGAGCA
>JAZQHN010000234.1:0-2094 GCA_045540615.1 Clostridia bacterium | reverse complement strand
TGGATGAGTATGACAGGGGAAGAAAACCCCTTCTATGAATATTATGATGAAATTCTTGAGATTTGCCGTGAGTATGATGTGACCCTTTCTCTTGGTGATGCTTGCCGTCCAGGATGTTTAGCCGATGCAGGTGATATTTGTCAGATTGATGAATTGGTAAGACTTGGAGAGCTTACAAAACGGGCTTGGGAAAAGGATGTTCAGGTTATGGTGGAAGGCCCAGGACATATGCCTCTTGACCAGATAGAGGCAAATATGAAATTACAGCAGACAATATGTATGGGTGCACCTTTTTATGTTCTTGGTCCAATCGTAACGGATATTGCTCCGGGATACGACCATATCACATCAGCAATCGGGGGAGCTGTAGCAGGGGCGTCTGGTGCTGCTTTCCTTTGCTATGTAACTCCCGCAGAGCATTTGGCACTTCCTAATATTGAAGAGGTGAAACAAGGGATTGTCGCAACAAAAATTGCAGCTCACGCGGCAGATATTGCAAAGCATATTCCTCATGCAAGGGAGATAGATGATAAAATGGCTGATGCAAGAAGAAACTTCGATTGGGAACTGCAGTGGGATTGTTCTCTGGAACCTGAAACGGCAAAAAAAATCCGAGAGGGAAGAAAACCCGAGATTGAAGAAAGTTGTTCTATGTGTGGAAAATTTTGTGCGGTTAGAAGTATGAATAAGGCTTTGAAGGGGGAATACATTGATTTGTTATAAGAGTTATCGAAATAAACAGAAAACAGAAATAATCACCGAATTGATTGACTTTTTTACAATAAAGTGATATAATATACATATAAATCCTATGTAAATAAATGCACTGAACAAGAGAAATCTTAATTAGGATGCAACGAATGTTCCCGTTACAGAACAAAGGTATGAATGGAGCTGTTTTAGTAGTACCACGGAATTGTATTTCGTCCTCTGTATCTTATTTGAGATGCAGGGGATTTTTTTGTTATAATATCATAAAGAAAGTGAAGAAGAATCATATGTTAGGTGTAATTGTAAATGTAATAACCGTAATATTGGGATCCTGTGTCGGTTTGTTGTTTAAAAAGGGGATCCCGGAAAAAGTAAGCAGAGCAGCTATGGTTGGTCTGGGTGCTTGTACCCTTTATATTGGAATTTCAGGAAGCTTATGCGGAAAAAACGTTCTTGTTGCAATTGCATCCGTAGTTCTCGGTGTAATAGTAGGAACGATTTTGAATATTGATGGTGCAATTAACAGACTTGCAAAGACAGTTGAATCAAAATTTAAAAAGAAAGGTCAAAAGGGTTCTCTTGCAGAAGGGCTTGTAACTGCAACACTATTATTTTGTGTTGGTTCTATGACGGTTACAGGTTCAATTCAAGCAGGACTTACGGGGGATCATTCCGTGCTGATAACGAAAGCAACACTTGATTTTGTCTCTTCCATGATGCTTGCTTCCAGCCTTGGATTTGGTGTGCTTTTAGCCTCTGCTTCGGTACTTGTGATTCAGGGTGGGCTTGTTCTTCTTGCTGGATTGATTGCTCCGTTTATGAGTATGGATGCCATTAACGAAATGACCTGTGTCGGTTCCATTTTAATTATAATGATAGGAACGAATCTGATGGGGATTACTAAAATCAAGGTTGCTGATTTCTTGCCTGCTATTTTGTTTTCTCCTATTATATATAATATTGTTATGCAATTTGTAAATTTGACTTTGTAATCTACTGATGAACTGTTATGTCAGATTGAAAAGAACCACAGGCTATGTATTGTACCTGTGGTTCTTTGTTATACAAAAAGAGGGCGTTGCCTCAATTTTGTGATTTTCTCACTTGTTGAGACACGCCCTAACCAATTCATTATTGAATGGGTTTTGCACCTGTTACCTGTTTGATGACAAAGAGAGTAACCAAAGTCAGAACGATACCGATAGGCAACAGAACGAATGCACTCTGTACGAAAGCTGCCAACAGATAAACCACAAAGGATATCAAAGCAACGGTAATCGCATAAGGTAATTGGGTGGATACATGGTTAATGTGGTTAGACTGGCTTCCTGCAGAGGACATAATGGTTGTATCCGAAATAGGGGAGCAGTGGTCACCGCATAC
>JAZQHN010000233.1:0-3257 GCA_045540615.1 Clostridia bacterium | reverse complement strand
TTTACGTTACAATACCAATCTTTATATTTTGATGATTCTCTGTTATTTCTAATATCCTGAAACGCAAAAAAATCACGTCCTGTATGATTGAATACCCCGTCTAGAACCACACGTATCCCCTGTTTATGACATTCTGCTACAAACTCTGTTAAATCTTCATTTGTGCCCAATCTTGAATCTAATTTTTTATAATCGGTTGTTTCATAACCATGTCCAACCGATTCAAATAGAGGACCGATATAAAGAGCATTGCAACCTAGCTCTTTTATTTTTATAATAAAAGGAATCAAGCTGTTTAACCGATGCTCCGGATTTCCGTAATCATTTTTCTTCGGCGCCCCGGTCATTCCTAAAGGATAGATATGATAAAATACAGCTTCATCGTACCACGCCATAGCATTCACTCCATTTCGTAATATAAAATCAATTTATGTCAGAAAACACTATATAAAAATTTCATATTTTAAACACAATGTAATTATTATATCATAAATTGAACGAATATACAATCATTTTATTTTTTTCTTTAGAATTCATTAAAAATTAAATTCAAAAAAAGAATCCCCGTATTGAAACGAGGATTCCTAATTCAAACAACACTTTATTTCTTCATTGCTTCTTCAATTGCAACGGAAACTGCAACTGTCATACCAACCATGGGGTTGTTACCTGCACCGATCAAGCCCATCATTTCAACGTGAGCGGGAACGGAAGAGGAACCTGCAAACTGAGCATCAGAGTGCATTCTTCCCATTGTATCGGTCAAACCATAAGAAGCAGGGCCTGCAGCCATGTTATCAGGATGCAGAGTTCTTCCAGTACCACCACCGGATGCAACAGTGAAGTATTTCTTACCCTGTTCAATACATTCCTTCTTATAGGTTCCTGCAACGGGATGCTGGAATCTGGTGGGGTTGGTGGAGTTACCGGTAATGGAAACGTCAACACCTTCCAAGTGCATGATTGCAACACCTTCACGAACATCATTAGAGCCATAGCATCTAACCTTAGAACGTTCACCGTCAGAATAAGCTGTTTCTTTAATGATATTTACAACACCTGTTGCATAATCAAATTCAGTTTGAACATAAGTGAAACCATTGATTCTGGAGATGATCTGAGCTGCATCTTTTCCAAGACCGTTCAGAATAACCTTCAGAGGAGTTTTTCTGATTTTGTTAGCAGTTTTTGCAATACCGATTGCACCTTCCGCAGCAGCGAAAGATTCGTGACCTGCCAAGAATGCAAAACACTTGGTGTCTTCTTCCAACAGCATTGCACCCAGGTTACCATGACCCAAACCTACTTTACGGTCGTCAGCAACAGAGCCGGGGATACAGAAAGCCTGTAAGCCTTCTCCAATGCATTTTGCAGCTTCTGCCGCGTTCTTTACTCCCTTTTTAATTGCAATCGCTGTACCCAATACATAAGCCCAACCTGCATTTTCAAAGCAAATAGGCTGAATTTCTTTTACGATGGTATAAGCATCTACGCCCTTATCCAGACCGATCTGACGGGCATCTTCGATGGAAGGAATTCCATACTTTTTGCAAACTTCATCAATTTGCTTAATTCTTCTTTCATAACTTTCAAATAAAGCCATTCTCGATACCCTCCTTATTCTTCGCGGGGGTCAATAACCCGAACCGCTTCATCAAATCTGCCATAAGTGCCGGTCGCTTTTTCCAAAGCTTCATCAGCAGGCGTACCCTTTTTAATCATTTCCATCATTCTGCCCAACTGAACAAACTGATAACCGATAATCTGATTATCCTTGTCCAATGCAATACCTTTTACATAGCCTTCTGCCATTTCCAAGTATCTGGGGCCTTTTGCCAAAGTACCGTACATAGTACCAACCTGGCTACGAAGACCTTTACCTAAGTCTTCCAGACCTGCACCAATGGTCAAGCCGTCTTCAGAGAATGCCGACTGTGTTCTACCATATACAATCTGCAAGAATAATTCACGCATTGCAGTATTGATAGCATCACATACAAGGTCGGTATTCAATGCTTCCAGTATTGTTTTACCGGGAAGAATTTCAGAAGCCATTGCGGCAGAGTGCGTCATACCGGAACATCCGATTGTTTCTACCAACGCTTCCTGAATCACACCTTCCTTTACATTCAGGGTCAGCTTACAAGCTCCCTGCTGAGGTGCACACCAGCCGATACCATGGGTAAAACCGCTGATGTCTTTAATTTCTGTTGCTTTTGTCCATTGTCCCTCTTGAGGGATGGGAGCCGGTCCGTGATTAGCACCTTTTGCCACGGGACACATCTGCTCCACTTCATGAGAATAAGTCATTTTAATACTCCTTTCGTCTCTATGAAATAAAGATAGTATAACCTATTTAATAAAATTTTAACATAATTCACACAAAAAGTCAATTCTCATTGTTAACAAAATCACAAGGAAAACATATTGTTAACTTGACAAATTATACCATTTTTAATTTATCTTTGCACACGACCGGAGCCGTCCCCGCTCATCAATTTCTTAACTTCATCAACTGTTACATCATTAAAGTCGTGTTCAATCGTATGCTTCAGGCAAGATGCAGCTACAGCAAATTCAATTGCATCCTGATTGGAATATCCTTCGGAAATTGCGTAAATTAAACCGCCACCAAAGGAATCACCGCCACCAACACGGTCAACGATATTGATTGTATAATTTTTAGAGAACCAGCTTTCGCCATTTTGATACAGCATTGCTGCCCAATTGTTAATGCTTGCAGAAATACTTCCGCGTAAGGTAATTGCAACCTTGTCAATATTAAAGCGTTCGGACAATTCTTTAGCAACAGCAATATAACCTTCGTGAGACAATTCTCCTCCGGTGATATTTGTATTTTCCGCTTTAATCCCAAATACCTTTTCGCAGTCCTCTTCATTGGCAATCGCTACATCAACATAAGGCATTAATGTTGCCATCACCTGTCCTGCTTTTTCAGAAGTCCACAAATTCTTTCTGAAATTCAAATCGCAGCTGATTGTCAATCCCATTTCTTTTGCAGTTTTACAAGCATCTAAGCAAATTTCTGCAACATTATCTCCCAAGGCAGGTGTAATGCCTGTAAAATGGAACCATTCTGCACCATCAAAAATCTTTTTCCAATCAAAATCACTTCTTTCAGCCATGGAAATAGAAGAATATTTGCGGTCATAAATTACTTTGGAAGGACGTTGAGATGCACCCTTTTCTGCATAATACATCCCCATACGTTCCCCGCCAATTACAACATCGGATAC
>JAZQHN010000232.1:0-9065 GCA_045540615.1 Clostridia bacterium | reverse complement strand
GTCAACACGCTTACCCAACAAATTCTGTCTGACACGTCCCTGTTTTCCCTTTAACATATCAGAAAGAGATTTCAAAGCACGGTTTCCGGGACCGGTTACCGGTCTTCCCCGACGGCCATTATCAATCAAAGCATCTACAGCTTCCTGAAGCATTCTCTTTTCATTGCGAACAATGATATCAGGAGCACCTAACTCCAACAGCTTTCTCAAACGGTTGTTACGATTGATAATTCTGCGATACAAATCATTCAAATCGCTGGTAGCAAAACGTCCACCATCCAACTGAACCATAGGACGAATTTCCGGAGGAATCACCGGAATTACATCCATAATCATCCAAGAAGGATCGTTATCAGATAAACGGAAGGCTTCTACTACTTCCAAACGCTTGATAATTCTGATTTTCTTTTGCCCGTTTGCTTCTTCCAGCTCTGCCTTCAATTCGCGGGATAATTCGGTCAAGTCGATCCGCTGCAACAATTCTTTTACAGCTTCTGCACCCATTCCTGCACGGAAACGGTCGCCATACTTATCCAGATAATCACGATATTCCTTTTCATTCAACACCTGACGTTCCATCAAAGGAGTTTTACCTGCTTCAATGACAACGTAGGATGCAAAATACAATACTTTTTCCAACAGTCTGGGAGACATATCAAGTAATAAACCCATTCTGCTGGGAACACCCTTAAAATACCAGATATGGGAAACGGGAGCTGCCAGTTCAATATGTCCCATCCGTTCACGACGAACCTTTGCACGTGTTACTTCAACACCGCAACGGTCACATACAATGCCCTTATAACGAACACGTTTGTACTTTCCGCAGTGACATTCCCAATCCTTCTGAGGTCCAAAAATACGTTCACAGAACAATCCGTCCCGTTCGGGCTTTAACGTTCTGTAATTGATGGTTTCAGGTTTTTTTACTTCGCCGTGAGACCAAGATCTGATCTGTTCCGGTGAGGCAAGCCCGATTTTTATCGCATCAAAATTTTCATATTCACCCATGTTTTCTTACCTCCCTTAAAAATCAAGATCGTCTTCGTCGTCGTAATCGTCTTCGAAGCCGTCTGGCATATCCATATCACCATCAAACAGGTCATCCTCATCGGGTTCCTGTTCTTCATCTTCCATAAGAACACTAAGCAATGCATCCGCTTCATCCATTTCCTCCGGCGGGAAATGCTCTTCGCCATAGTGGTTCATCAGTCGTTCCTGTTCTTCCGGATCCAAGGTAGGAAGATCAGCGAATTCATCATCCATAGATTCTTTCAGTTCTATGATATTGCCTTCTTCATCCAGTACATTGACATCCAAGGCAAGACTCTGTAATTCCTTAATCAATACCTTAAAGGATTCAGGAATACCGGCCTTAGGTACATTTTCGCCCTTAACAATGGATTCATAAGTTTTAACACGACCCACAACATCGTCTGACTTGACTGTCAAAATTTCCTGCAGTGTGTACGCAGAACCGTATGCTTCCAGAGCCCAAACTTCCATTTCACCGAAACGCTGACCACCAAACTGTGCTTTACCGCCCAGAGGCTGTTGAGTAACCAAAGAGTAAGGACCGGTGGAACGGGCATGAATCTTGTCATCAACCAAGTGAACCAGTTTTAACATATACATATAACCAACAGTTACAGGATTGTCAAAGGGTTCTCCGGTACGACCGTCATACAGCAAGGTTTTACCATTAGGATTGTACCCTGCCTGTTCCAGAGTTTCCATAATATCTTCTTCACTTGCCCCGTCAAATACAGGGGTAGCAATCTTCCAGCCCAATGCTTTGGCAGCATAGCCTAAGTGAACCTCCAATACCTGTCCAATGTTCATACGGGAAGGTACGCCCAGAGGATTCAGCACAATCTGCAGCGGAGTACCATCAGGCAGGAAGGGCATATCCTCTTCCGGCAGAATTCTGGAAACAACACCTTTATTTCCGTGTCTACCTGCCATTTTATCACCCACAGAAATCTTTCTCTTCTGTGCGATATAACATCTTACAATCTGATTTACTCCGGGAGGCAGATCATCGCAATTATCTTTGGTAAAGATTTTTACGTCAACAATGATACCATATTCTCCGTGAGGAACTCTTAAAGAAGTATCTCTTACTTCTCTTGCTTTTTCGCCGAAAATAGCTCTGAGCAAACGTTCTTCAGCAGTCAGTTCCGTTTCTCCTTTAGGAGTTACCTTACCAACCAAAATATCTCCTGCACGAACCTCTGCACCAATACGGATAATACCACGTTCGTCCAAATCCTTCAAAGAATCATCACCAACATTGGGAATATCTCTGGTGATTTCTTCCGGTCCCAGCTTAGTGTCACGGGATTCTGCTTCATATTCTTCAATGTGAATTGAGGTAAATACGTCCTCCTTCACCAATCTTTCGTTAATCAGGATCGCATCCTCGTAGTTATAACCTTCCCAGGTCATAAATCCAATCAGGATATTACGTCCCAATGCCAATTCACCATTATCGGTAGAAGGACCGTCTGCAATAATATCTCCTGCTTCCACCCGTTCGCCTTCTACAACAATAGGTCTTTGGTTAATGCAAGTACCTTGGTTAGAGCGAATGAATTTCAACAGTTTATATTCGTCATCGGTTCCTTCATCTGTTTTTACAACAATCTTATCCGCACTTACCTTTTTAATCACACCACCGTGTTCTGCACAAACAACAACACCGGAGTCTTTCGCGGATTTATATTCCATACCAGTTCCTACGATAGGAGAATCGGTACGGAGCAGAGGCACAGCCTGACGCTGCATGTTTGATCCCATCAGAGCACGGTTCGCATCGTCGTTTTCCAAGAAAGGAATCAACGCAGTTGCAACCGATACCAACTGTCTGGGAGATACATCCATATAATCAATTTCTGTACTGTCAAATTCAGAAATTTCTCTTCTGCGACGGGCAGAAACCTTCTTATTTACGAATCTGCCGTTTTCATCCAGCAATTCATTTGCCTGTGCAACAGTATACTGGTCTTCCACATCTGCTGTCATATATTCCACTTCAGCAGTAACAATTCCCGTTTCCTTATCCACCTTACGGTAAGGAGCTTCCACAAAACCGTACTGATTAATCCGGGCAAAGGTTGCCAAAGAGTTAATCAAACCGATGTTGGGCCCTTCAGGTGTTTCAATGGGACATACACGACCATAGTGAGAATAGTGAACGTCTCTGACCTCGAATCCTGCACGGTCACGGCTCAAACCACCGGGACCCAATGCAGACAATCTTCTCTTATGAGTCAACTCAGCCAAGGGGTTGGGCTGATCCATGAACTGTGACAGCTGAGAAGAACCAAAGAATTCTTTGATAGAAGAAATAACAGGTTTGGTATTGATGAGTGCCTGAGGAGTAACGATATCCAAATCCTGAATGCTCATTCTTTCCCGAACCACACGTTCCATTCTGGCAAGACCTATACGGAACTGATTTTGGAGCAATTCTCCAACCGCACGGATACGGCGATTTCCCAAATGGTCAATATCGTCTGTATTTCCCAAGCCGTATGCCAGGTTTGTGCAATAGTTAATGGAAGCCATAATATCTTCCAAAATAATATGTTTAGGAATCAGCTGTTCCACATTGTCTTCAATTGCCTTTTTCAAGGACTCTTCATCTTCATTTTCTTCCATTAATTCCTTCAAAACCGGGAAGTAAACCTTCTCAGTAATTTTAGGAACTTCAAAATCGACAAAAGTGCTCAGGTCTACCATGCTGTTGGAGAATACCTTTACCTTTTTGCCTTCCATGTCCAGCCATACTTCATTAATACCTGCTGCTTCCAGCTCCTCCGCCTTTGCACGGGTCATTACGGTACCTGCTTCCTCCATCAGCTCACCGGTGTAAGGATTTATCACATCCTCAGCCAGAATCTGATCACGGATTCTCTTAGCCAGACCTAATTTCAAATTAAATTTATAACGTCCTACCTTTGCCAAAGAATATCTTCTGCTGTCGTAGAACAAACCGTACAACAAAGAGCGTGCACTGTCCACCGTAGGAGGCTCGCCGGGACGAAGCTTCTTATAGATTTCAATCAGCGCTTCCTCTGTATTATTAGTTGTATCCTTATCTAAGGTTGCTGTGATTTTATCATCATAACCGAACAACTCATTGATTTCCACATTGGAACCGTAGCCCAAAGCACGAATCAAAGTGGTAACAGGCAATTTTCTGGTTCTGTCAATTCTGACACTGAATACATCATTCACGTCAGTTTCATATTCCAACCATGCACCACGGTTGGGGATGACAGTAGAACTGAACAATTCCTTCCCTGTTTTGATTTCATTCTGCATATCATAATAAATACCGGGAGAACGAACCAACTGGCTGACAATGACACGCTCGGCTCCGTTGATGATAAATGTTCCCGCAGGAGTCATGAGAGGAAAATCACCCATAAAAATCTCCTGTTCTTTGATTTCGCCTGTTTCTTTATTAATCAGGCGAACCTTTACCTTCAGGGGTGCCGCATAAGTCGCGTCTCTTTCCTTGCACTCAGCAACATCGAACTTTGCTTCGTCCTTATGTATGCTGTAGTCCAAAAATTCCAAAACCAGATTTCCGGCATAATCGGTAATGGGGGAAATGTCATCAAAAACCTCTTGTAATCCGCCTTCGATGAACCATTGATAGGAATCCTTCTGGATTTCAATCAGGTTGGGCATTTCCAAAACTTCGTTGATTTTGCCGTAGCTCATTCTTTCGTTTTTGCCCAGCTTTATTGGATGTACCATAAGCAACCTCACCTCATTGATTTTATTTATCGGTGTCTGAAAAGGGAACTTTTTCGAACAAAAATACTGCTGAAAAGCGATAATTTTCCCTTATATCATACGATAGCAATATATTATAATATCATACCCTGTCAAGCTTGTCAAGAAAAAAGTTGAAAATTTAATCAAAATTTCACTTTTCTATAAAATATACATGGTAAGTTTTAGTCTGTCCCATTTTTTTGTGAATTATAACTATTAAGGAATTTTTTTATTTGTGTAATCCCAACCACACTTTTCTCACTTAAAAATAATGTATATGTTTGGCTTTATTCCATTATTTTGTTGCAAGATGCAGAAAGCAAAAATATTGACACAATTACCCATGTATGCTATAATGAATGTAGCATTATTCATTAACGCTTTCCACCACCGAAAAGCTTATACATAGGTAAGGAGACTAACTATGATATTTACATCTAATGTTTTCTTGTTTTTATTTCTTCCAATACTATTGTTATTTTATTATGTTTTTTTCAGAAAAAACAGGCATCTAAGGAATCTGCTTTTATTTGGATTCAGTTTGTTTTTTTATGCTTGGGGTGAACCTATCGTTGTTTTGCTTATGCTCGTTTCTGTTTGTGTTAATTATTTCTTTGGATTATGCGTGAATGGAAAAAAACGAAAGCTGTTTTTGGTGCTCAGCATTCTGTATAATTTGTCTTTTTTATTTGTCTTTAAATATCTTGATTTTGCAATGGAAATATTAGGCTTGGTATTCCGGACTAACGTTATAAAATTCAATATCGCACTTCCTATAGGAATATCCTTTTATACCTTCCAAATCATGTCATATGTGATAGATGTATATAGAAAAGAAGTTGCACCGCAAAAGAGCATCTTTTATCTCGGACTGTATATTTCATTTTTTCCACAGCTGATAGCCGGTCCTATTGTTCGCTATTCTTCCATTGAAAATCAAATCGAAAACAGAAAAGAAAGTATGGAACTTTTTAAAACCGGGGTAGAACGATTTATCATCGGTTTTGCAAAAAAACTGATTCTTGCTAATAATGTCGGTTTTATCGTTGACCATATTTATGCCATGAATCAAGACATTCTAACCCCTGCCTTTTTATGGTTGGCAGCAATCGCATATACCTTGCAGATTTATTTTGATTTCTCTGCATATTCAGATATTGCCATAGGGCTTGGAAAAATGTTTGGGTTTCATTTTGAAGAAAACTTTAATTACCCCTATATTTCAAAATCAATTACTGAATTTTGGAAAAGATGGCACATTTCCCTCAGCACATGGATAAGAGATTATTTATACATCCCTTTAGGCGGCAACCGAGTAGGAAAAACACGCCACATTTTCAATCTGTTTTTTACATGGTTTTGTACAGGATTATGGCATGGAGCAAATCTGACATTTATATTATGGGGACTTTATTTTTTTGTATTTTTATTACTTGAAAAGTATTGTTCCCTTACCAAAAAAATCGGGATTTTTTCACATGTGTATACAATGCTTGTTGTCATTATCAGTTGGGTGATTTTCAGAGCAGAAAATGTGACTCTTGCTTTTACATATATCAAGGGAATGTTTTCTATTGATTTTCCAAGCTTCCTTGATGCCGACTTTATCTGGTATTTCAAAAATTTTGGAGTTGTACTGGCTTTGGGTATTGTTTTCAGTACACCTGTAACAAAATGGCTTGGAAGACGCATAAAGCTT
Source organism: Clostridia bacterium (assembly GCA_045540615.1). Classification (GTDB taxonomy): domain Bacteria; phylum Bacillota; class Clostridia; order HGM11514; family HGM11514; genus SIG438. Next base: position 2,575 of record JAZQHN010000232.1, on the reverse strand, counting down.
GCCCCGTTTGTTAAGGAAATCGTATACATTATCATATTTGCAGCTGCAATCTCGTTTATGTTCCGTTCCACCTATAACCCATTCATATATTTTAATTTTTAATGAGGTCTATTATGAGAATAATCAATATAATAAAAAATAATATTCTTACCTTTGCTTTTTTAACTTTTATTTGTTTATTAATGGTTAATTATTGTGTCGGTATTGTGTTTGATGATGAAAAAAATACATCATATGAAAAAACCGAATACACAGAAGATTTTATAGAATTGCAACAAAAACATTCAACCACAGTAAATGCTGACAAGGAAAAGCAATCGAATACCATCATAGACCAATATCTTACCCTTTACAACAAGTTAACAAATTCAGTATCGAACTATGACAACTTTATCACAAAAGAAAGTTTGCTCAAATTCAATGCATGGATATGTAAAAGTGCAAAAATGTCTTATATTCCGGGAACAACATTTTTAAAATTAGACGATGGCACACTTGTGAGATTAAGGAAATATAAAACCTTTAAAAAATCATCTGTAGAAATACAATCTGAATATTTAAAACACTTTATAAAAAAGTTACAGGACAGAAATATTCCTTTTTTATATGTTGATTGCCCTAGTAAAGATAGATTATTGAATGATAAATTACCAATAGGATTCCAAAACTCAGCAAAATCTGGCGAAAGACAATACATGTATCAGATATTTTCAAAAATGAATATTCCCATTTTAGATCTCACAGACAAGATGATTCAAAGTGAGAATGATTTATTTGATATGTATTATAAAACAGATCATCATTGGAAAGTTGAATGCGGAATTGATGCAGCCAAATTCATTTCAGAATATTTGAATTCTGAACTCAATTATGGAATTAACACCAAAATTTTTGATAAATCAAACTATACTGTAAAAAAATATAAAAATTGTCTTCTTGGAAGTACCGGTTTCAATTCAAAAGAAACCTTTGTGGATACAGAAGATTTTGATCTGTTTTTTCCAAAAGAAAAAGCTGAAATATCCTTTGAACTTCCTTCCAGAAATATAGATTTATTGGGAGATTTTAATGTATTTATAGATCATATATACCTTGACAACAAAGAAAAATGGCCCTTTAGTGCATATGAATCCTATATATATGGAAATTCAGCCTATACAAAAATCGAAAACCACAGTATCAATGATAACCATAAGATTCTTATCATTAAAGATTCCTATGCAAATGCAATCATCCCATATCTATCCCAAGTAGTAAAACGGATTGATGTTGTGGATTTTCGAACAAGTCTGCCGGACCATTTCAACAGTAGCATAATATCTTTGATTGATGAAAATCAGTATGATGCCGTTTTCGTGATCTATAATACGTTTGTCTACGAATTTGACCGATTGCATTTAAAATAGCCAATCTGTTGACGAAGGAAAATAACCATAAAATTTCTATTATCTTAAGCTAACTCTCTTTTTATGAAAAATACAAGATATTCCTTGATTTTATTTCTTGACTTTCTTCTTTCCTTATGATATAATAAGATACGTTTCGGGGGTATAGCTCAGCCGGGAGAGCGCTTGAATGGCATTCAAGAGGCCAGCGGTTCGATCCCGCTTATCTCCACCAAAAACCTTGTAACCCGCTGTTGCAGGGTTTTATTTTTGCAAACGATGCATATTATTAAATAAAGGAAGTGAATCTCATGGAATTGATAGAACTGTTAAAAATCATCTTTTTGGGAATTGTAGAAGGAATTACCGAATGGCTCCCCATCAGCAGTACGGGGCACATGCTTTTGGTAGATGAATTTCTCACCTTAAACATGGAAGAAAGCTTTAAGGAAATGTTCTTTGTGGTCATTCAGCTTGGGGCAATTTTAGCGGTGGTGGTCATGTTCTGGAACAAAATGTTTCCCTTCCGCCTGAAGGAAAAGCCTGTGATTGACATGAGCATTATTTGGATGTGGATCAAGGTAGCAGTTGCTTGTATTCCCGCAGCAGTACTGGGTTTGCTTTTTGACGATTTTTTAGAAGCTCATTTTGGAAATGCACTCACTATTTCTCTCATGTTGATTTTGTACGGAATTGCATTTATCTTGATTGAAAACTGGAACAAAAAAAGAAGACCTTCTGTAACGGATATGGTACATATCAATTACAAAACTGCACTTATGATTGGTTTATTTCAAGCTCTATCCATGATTCCCGGAACCTCCCGTTCAGGAGCAACCATTATTGGCGCATTGTTATTGGGAGTTTCCAGAACAGCCGCAGCAGAATTCACCTTCTTCTTGGCAGTTCCCACAATGCTTGGTGCAAGTGCCGTAAAACTGTTAAAATTCGGACTTTCTTTTGAAGCATCGGAACTGATTGCTTTGATTGTGGGAATGGTTGTAGCATTTATTGTTTCCCTGTTATCGATTAAATTTTTAATGAATTATGTAAGAAAACATGATTTCAAAGTGTTTGGCTGGTATCGGATTGTATTGGGACTTTTGGTTCTTCTGATTTGCCTGGTTCTATAAAATGTAAAAGGGTTTGCGATTCCGCAAACCCTCAGACTGTCGAAAAAGTCGGTCTAC
>JAZQHN010000231.1:0-7945 GCA_045540615.1 Clostridia bacterium | reverse complement strand
TGTCGATAAACTTATCGACACGCTGGCAGACGAGGAAAAAGGAAGGGATATTTTTAGAACTTCAATTCGTCGGCGTACGAGGGTACGGTAGAGTTGAAGTTCTGAAAAAGCAAGCAACCGTCAGGGAAATTCGATATTTTCTTGACGGTTTTCTATTTGTTATTGTACATTTTGAATTTATATGATTTTTCTTGTTTTATTTTACTTTGCTTGCGGTAGACCGACTTTTTCGACAGTCTGCAACGGGATTATCAACCCGTTTGTCACGCCCAAAGTCGTATAATAGATACGACGAGAGGTGATGTTTTTCATAGAAAAAAGGTGATAAAACAAAGAAAAATCCCATTTCGGTGGGATTTTTCTACATTTCTTTTATTATTTACTGAGAATATGATAATAATAAATAGGAATTGCACTCCAGCCATGGCACAGGCTTCCTGCATTTTGAAAGGCTGTATGCCCTTCAGCCGTTTCCCAAACGGTAGTGGAGCCTTGGTCAAGCATGGTTTGATAGGTATTCCTGATTTCTTTTAAAATGACAGATTCATAACGTTCCTTATCTGTCTGAAGTAAAGCATCATATTTAAAGCATTTCATACTCAGAGAACAGGGAACCAACTGCCCCGATGCTAATTGTTCACATGTTCTTTTTGGGTCGGGAGCAAGTCCTGCCAAAACACTTAAGCTGTTGGCAAGCTCTGTTGGCTCTTCTTCAGGAGAGGAAATAAAGAACAATTCTGTAGTTTCATTCCAAAAGTGTTTTTTGGTATGTTCTTTTAACTGTTCTGCAAATTCCTGATATTGGTTTTCTTTGCCGATTGCAGTACAAATTTGGTCATACGAATTCAAGGCAAGGATGGCAATACAGTTCACCAAAAAATCAGGCTCGTAAGGTTCCGAATGTTTCAAATCTCCTGATGCGTAAGGGGACCAATCATAAAAATTCCAATGGTTGTTTCCTGTAAATTTATAAAGGAGTCCTTGTTCTGAATGTTGATAAAATGCCGTAAGAATCGATGTTAATTTTGGAAAAACCTGCTCTGCAAAAGAGAAATCCCCGCTGTGTTGTAAATATTCTCTGACTGCTATGATGTAATAAAGAGAAAAAGAAGGAATGGTTAGATCCTCTCCGCTGGGGAAACATATGGATAACAGATTGTCTGCCCGATTGTCCTTACTCATAAGCAAAAGATTACTTTTGGCGTAAGCGAGATTTTTGTCGGAAAAAGCATAGTATCCTGCTAAAATTTGATTTCTGGAATCAAAGGCATACAAGCATTGCTCTCTCCAGGGACAATCCACATAATGTTCCATCATGCAAAGCTTTAAGGTGTTAAGACATATTTCGTAAATTTGCTTATCCAAAGGGTGACTGGGACGCCATTTTGCTTCCGATACAGGATAGACCTGAGGCAAAATCCCTGCAAACGTCAAAGTCAGAGGGGCTTCGTATTCAATTTCAATGTATCGGCAGGCAAGACGGAACATATAATTATTGTATTCGTTTTTGCCCTTTTTTGCTTTGTAGGTAAAGCTGAAATCGCGGCCGGGTAACAGCCGTTTTACGTGACCGTTTTCCAATAATTCTCCGTAGCCTACAATCAGGGTTTGTTCCTGTTCAGAGGTAAAGGAAAGGGAACAAGGCCCTACCACTTCTTCTCCCAAATCAAGTAAAAGGGTAGGTTTTGTTCTGAGAACGGTTCCTTTTATAATAGGAAGAAGCTGATGTTTTTCGATAGGACGAGGCAAAAGAATCTTTTCTCCTGGAAGAATGACTGATGGAGTAAAGTGCTGAAGAGTTCCTTCAAGCCATCCGTCTTCGCGGGTTGCGTCATAGCAAAAGCTGTAACCAAGCTGAGGAGAAACTTTTTGCGAAAAGTCATTTTGATAAGCAATGCTTTTTCGGGAGAGGGTATGCTCTCCGCTATAAGCAACTGTGATACCGTCTTGATTGATTTCGTAAAGCAGACCCGGGTCAGGAGTCAGATATCGCATTCCTGATTTCCCGAAATACCATACCAGGATACCAATGGAATTGTCTCCTTGGGTCAGATAGGGGGTTACATCAATTTCATCATAAATTTTATAATGCTCAAAATCCGCATACTGATTGCTTGCAACAAAAACACCATTTACAAACAGCGTATAATCTCCCCGTACAGAAACAGTAAGCGTGGTTTTTCCTTGTTTCCATGAAATATTTTGGTAAAATTCTCCATATTCATTTTCATCAAAATCAGTATTGGTCCAAATCCAATTTGCCTGTTCAAACATCGATAAATCCCCCCTTTCGTTTTATTCTTCTGTTTTTTCTGATTCCCATGAAATTCCTTCCACACCCTCTCGGATTACTTTAGGAATCGGATTGTAACGGCTGGTAGAAATTAAATCGTTTTGTATTGTTTCACCATTTTCCGTAATCATACGGTAGGTAGAAACTATGCATCCGTCTTTTCCTTGCTGAAGAATTTTTTGTTCTCCCGGCTTTAGTTCATCTGTCATTACTGTTTTGCTGGGATAAGGAATGGTTTCGGTTACACTGTTATGAATGGTAACTGTTTGATTGGGATTCGCAATGGTTCCTTGCAGAGTAATTGTCAAGGTGCTTCCGTTGGTGCTGGTTAAAATTCGAATGGGGAATAATTGATTGTTTTTAAACTGAAAATCAATGTCAGAGGAAATGGTTACATCCTGACCTGCAGAAATGTAAGAAACAGGAAGCTCGTGAGCTGTTCTTGACACAATTTCTAAATTTGCATACAGCACCGCAGAATACAGAGTAGATGCGGCTTGGCAAAGACCTCCGCCGTATTCTGTTACAACTTCACCTCTGGAATAAACATTGGCCTTTCGAAAGCCTCTTTCTTCCGATCCATCACCGATTTTTTCGGTAAAAGAGAAGGTTTCTCCTGATTCGACAATAATACCGTTTAACCGTTCTGCTGCCAGTTCCACATTGTAATTTCTGCCTTCATCTCCTGAGCCGTAGGAAGTGGTATAGGTAGCAATGGTATCCTTTAAGATATTAGTATCCAAATCAGAATAGGTAACCCTCGCTTTTGTATAAATCAAAGGAATACGGCAAAACTTCTTCTTTTCATTCAGTAATTTTTGAGCCAAATCCTTGTCAAAAGAAACACCATCCTCATCGGGGATAATGGAGATTTCTCCGTCTTGAGTGGTATACTGTGCATTTACCGGGTCTTTGAAATAAATATCTGCCAGTTTTTCTACAGAGATTTCTCGGGGTTGTCCTGTTTTTGTAGTCAGAGTAATGGGCGTTTCTTTATCATCCAGCAAGGTATCCAGAATATTCCGTATCATAAGGTCATAATCAAAAACCTCTCCCTTTTCTCCGGCAGTAATAAGAATATACTCTTCTGACGCCTGTGCAGTTGCTTCCCGCACAGGTGTTTTTATTCTATTTTGAAGAGCCATCAGTTTTTTCTTTAATTGGTTTTCATTATAAGAAACGGTGGGGTACAGAGTAGTTTTTCCTAATCTTGCTGCCAAAATATCCTTACAGCGAACAAATACATTTCCCGTTTTCCCCAGTTGATAGCAACGATTGATTCCGTCCTCCCAATCAATTTTTGCACCAATTTCTGCTAATGTAAATGCAACCTCTACATTGCTGTACGAAACGGTTACAGTTTGCTCGGTAATTCCTTCTGCTGCAAGCAATACTGTTTCTTTCGCCCGTGCCAGGGTTTTACCCTCCAAAGGGAGGGAGGACAAATGAACTCCCAGGGCAACGGTTTGTTGAATATAACAGGTAAACAAAAGAACACAGACAGAAGAAACCAGAACAACTGCCAGAATCGCCGCTAAAATCATCGGAATTGTTTTTTTCATCAGAAAACCTCCGTAATTACAAATAGGGTAATAAAAAAGCTGTGGTTTGCAGACGGAATTGACACCAATCCTGCCAGGAACCTGTATGATTTTTCATGGTATTGCAGATTTTGGTTAATGCATCCTTGTCCGCTTCAAAAAACTCATGAATTTCCTGTTCGGTGGCATCCTCCAAGATGGTTCCGCCTGTTTCTTTCAGACGAAATACAAAAGACAAAAAGGAGAGAGAATCATTTTCATAACAAATTTCATAAAAGATAGCACCGAGAAATATGGGCGGCGCTACTGTAATGCCTAATTCTTCTTTGATTTCCCGCATCAGGGCATGGTCTGCTTCTTCTCCATAACAGATACCTCCTGTGGGAATGCGATAAATTCCCTTGGGGTAGCTTTTGGAACGGATGACAATTGTTTTTCCGTTTTTTCGTTCCACACAAAAAGCAACCTCTCCCCAACGCTCGGAAGTAATTCGGTTTTTAAATTCCTCAAAAAACTTTTTTGTCTTAAATTGTAGCGAAACACGGCGAAGCACACCGCAATCGCCAAATTGATGATTTATTTTTTCATATGCCTTTTCATATTGAGTCTGATTCAACATGGGTACCTCCATTGATTACTCTCCCTTCTATTATACCTGATTTCTGAGCGAATGTAAATAATAAAAAAATAATTCTTAAAAATAATTTGTCCGCATATAGTAAAGGTAAGAGGTGTACGGCAATGAAAAAGAGAACAATATGGATGTTATTGACTTTGCTCGGAGGAATTTTTTTGGTATCGGGAGGAGTGGGACAAGAGCTTACTGCGGAACAGACCAAAATACTGTTATCCCGTGTTTTATTATTGGAGGACAAAGAGAAAACAGCTTTGTCTTTTTTGCAAAAAGGAACTGTTTTATTTGCGTTAGAACCATCTGAAACGGAACCTGTGCCACCTGCTGATTATCTTCCTGCTGTTGCAGAGAAAAAAGAACCGGAATTGAGAAACCAGACTTCTTATGATATCAACAGCAACGATTTGCTTGCACGGCCACTCTCTTTTTTGCCTGTTAAAAAGGGAACTTCTCAGGTGTTAATTGTTCATACCCATACCTCTGAAGGGTATTCACCCGAAGAACGAACCACAAATCCTGAAAAAAATGTGACGGCAATCGGGAGCTTAATTGCAGAGGAATTAGAAAAACAAGGAATAGAAGTGGTTCATGATAAAACTGTTCATGATACCGATTATAATGGTTCTTACGGACGATGTTTGGAAACAGTAGAAAGACAATTGAAACAGAACCCCGGAATTTGTATTGTATTGGATGTGCATCGGGATGCTGCTGTTTTGGAGGACGGACAGAGCCTTCGTGTTATTTCGGAAACGGAACAAACTCCCACAGGGCAAATCATGTTGGTGGTAGGAACGGAAGAGGGAGGCTTAACTCATCCGACATGGGAACAAAATCTTGCTTTTGGTTTGCGGATTCAGCAGGCGATGGACGGAATGTATCCCGGGCTTGCCCGTCCTTTGAATCTTCGAAAGGAACGGTTTAATCAACATCTTGCTCCGGGTATGGTGATTGTTGAGGTAGCAGCAAACGGAAATTCTATGGAGGAAGCAAAAGAAGGGGCAAAAAAATTTGCAAAATCTTTGTGCAGTGTATTAAAATAGCTTTACATTTATTAAAAAAGATGGTATAATATAAAAGATTTAATGTTAGGAGGTACCAATGATGAAAATCTTATTTTTTGGAGATTCCATTACGGATGCAGATCGAAATAAAACACCTAATGCCAGTCCGAGCAATGATATGGGACAAGGTTATGCGGCATTGATTACTGCCAAATTAGGAGCTCAATTTCCCGAACAATATACATTTTGTAACAAAGGAATCGGAGGAGACCGTCTTTCAGAACTATATGCGCGGTTAGAACGGGATGTGGTGCTGGAAAAACCGGATCTGGTTAGTATTTTTGTAGGAATTAATGATTGTGGTTTTTATTCTGTTTGGGGATTGGATGTAAACGTAGACCGGTTCAAACAACTGTACCGTAATATGCTTAATGAAATCAGAAGTTTTCTCCCAAATGTGAAATTTATTATTTGTGAACCCAGCTTTTATCCGGCAGGCAGTCGGAAAGAGGACGAAACTCACATTGGAGATATGTTACCTCCTGTTCGTCAGGCAGTTCGTGAAATTGCAGAGGAAGAAGGGATTCCCTTTGTGGCGTTGCAGGATAAATTCACTGCCCTATGCAAAAACGGAACACCGGAATATTGGCTGTGGGATGGAATTCATCCTACTTTAGCGGGTCATCAGATGATTGCAGATGAGTGGATTCAAGTTTTCCAACGTAATTTTTTGTTTTCTTCTTGACAATAACGAAAGAGCTATGGTATACTGTACAGGATAAAACAGAGTGAGGTTATAAGGGATGAATTGTCTAAAAAAATGTTTCATTTTTTGTTTGATTGCTGCGGTGCTTTCTTTTTCATGCACCGCCGTTTTTGCGAATCAGGAAGCGAATCAGGTTGTTTTTCAGGCATTCATGTTTGATGATGTTTATGGCGGAGAATTTTATTACGATTCGGTCAATTATGCCATCAATAAAGGAATAATGAGCGGTACGGGAAATAACTGTTTTTCTCCCGATCTGTCGGTGAGTAAAGCACAAATGATTTCTGTTCTTTGGAATCTTTCCAATCAGCCCCAAAGCGAATTGATGCAGGGGATGAATGGGAAATGGTATGAAAAAGCAGTATCCTGGGGAAAAGAAACGGGAATTTATCCTTTTGAAATTTCCCAAGCGGAACAATCTGCTACCCGTGGTGAAATCGGCGAGATGCTGTATCTGTACGCAAAAGAAGGAAATCAGATTCTTTTAAAAGAAGAGGGAGATTTATCCCGTTTTTCTGATGCAGATAAGTTGACAGAGAAGCAAAAAGAGGTATTTGCTTGGTTGACAGAATCGGAGATTATGTCCGGATATCCTGATGGTACTTTGGGAGCAGATAAAACTGTTGTCAGAGGTGAGTGGGCTGTATTGCTCCATCGTTTTTGCGAAGCAATCATGACAGGGCAACTGTCGGATTTTCCTGTTTCTGCAAGTTATGGTGCTTTAAGTGCAACCGTGATGGATAATAAAATAGGGAATTTTTGGGTGAAAGCAGGAGCTGTGACGGCATCTGCTCCCATTGAAAAGGTGATTGCGGTCACTTGGTGTTCTTCCGATCAAAGTGATATGAGCTGGAAGGAGCTTGAACTTCGGGAGGACGGTTCTTATGGTGCTTTGGTTCAGGCAGGCGACCATCAGTTCCACTTTGGAAACTATACAGTTGATATTTATGTTCATTTGACCAATGGGATGCAACTGCCTTTAGGCAGAACCACGGTTCAGTTAGACGGAGATGAATCGGAAGCAAGAGTTGCGGTTCAGGTGAATAAGGTGTACAACCAGGTAGGCTGGGATTTGTATGCTTGCTATAATTGGGTCGTAAAAAATGTTTCCTATAAAAAATTACCGATTCCTTTAGCTCCTCCTGCAGGATATGATGCCTCGGAATGGTATGCCATTCAGGCATTTGAAAACAGACAGGGGAATTGTTATTGCTATGCAGCAGCCTTTTATCATTTGGCAAAAGGCTTAGGATATGATGCCCGCTTTATTCAGGGTCAGGTTGGACTTGCTCGAGGAGGTTTTGGCCCTCATGGTTGGGTTATTATCAATATGAACGGCGGTTCTTATATTTGTGACCCCGAATCTCAGCATAGTGTAGGACGGTATAATTTCTATATGCAGCCGGTAGGTGCTCCGGTATTTCGGTACCGCTGGGAGTGATAAGAAATGGTCTTTAGTTCCATTACATTTTTATGTGTTTTTTTGGCTCTTGTATTTATAGGGTATCATTTGATTCCTTCTCTGAAAATTAAAAATTTGTTTTTGATTTTAGTGAGTCTTTTGTTTTATGCTTACGGCGAGCCGGTATATGTGATTTTGATGCTTGTCAGTATTTTGATGAATTACGGATTCGGCAGATGGTTGGAAGGTGTTCGAAAGAGAAGAAAGGGAATTGTTGTCTTAGCAGTGATTCTCAATATCGGAAT
>JAZQHN010000230.1:0-1945 GCA_045540615.1 Clostridia bacterium | reverse complement strand
CAACAATAACCGCAATCAAGGAAGGTGGAACCCGTTTTTCAAATTTAGGATACAAAATCAGGATTGCCAGACACACTACTCCAACAAGAAGGGTCTGCCATTGAAAGGTTCCCATTGCTTCTATATTAGCATGAATTTTTTCCATGGTTTCTACAGGCTTTACTCCCTGGGCATACTGAAGTCCCAGAAAATCCTTAATCTGACCAATCAGAATGGTTACCGCAATCCCTGCAGTAAATCCGGTGGTAATGGTATAGGGAATAAACTTAATCAAAGACCCAAGCTTAAAGACACCCATCAGAATCAACAAAATTCCTGCTATCATGGTTGCAAGGAACAAACCGTCCATCCCTTGCGTCGCCACAATGCCTGCTACAATGGTGGCAAAGGCGGCGGTGGGTCCTGCAATCTGAATGCGGCTCCCCCCTAAAAAGGACACCACAAACCCTGCTGCAATGGCGGTATATACCCCGCAAGCAGGTTCCACCCCGGAGGCAAGTGCCAAGGCGATGGACAAGGGCAACGCAATAATTGCCACAATAATTCCTGCAATCAGGTCTTTTAAAAATTGTGCTTTGTTGTACTGTTTCATTACAGAAAACAGCTTTGGTTTTAAGTAAAACTCTTTCATTTGTAAAAACACCTTTCTTCTTTATTTCCAACAATAAAGTATATCATAATTTCCCATATTTGTCAATGTGACGAAGGGTAAAAAAGTACACAATAAAATAACGGTACAGAGTATCATTCACTCTATACCGTTTCTTTTTTAGCACAGTTATTTCAATAACCGGAACACCTGCTCTACCGTATCGCTCAGATTTGCAAAAGCGTTTTCGATATCCATAGCTTCTTCCAAGGTGCAAGGGGTTCTCACAATGGGAAAGAATGCATCGATTCCATGCTCATTGCACTTGACTGCGTCCTTTGTGACACAGCCTGAAAAAGCAAGGACAGTTTTTCCGTATTGTTTTGAAAGTTTCGCAACACCGATGGGTGCTTTTCCCATGTAGGACTGACCGTCAAGACGGCCTTCTCCCGTGACCACAACATCTGCATCCTTCACCAAATCTTCCAAGCCCGTTTCTTTGATGACCAAATCAATTCCTGAGGTCAGTTTACCATTCAAATAAGACAAAAAGGCAAAGCCTAAGCCTCCTGCCGCACCTGCACCGGGATAGTCGGGATTTGCATCCGGATTCACAGTTTTTGTTAACTCTGCAAAACGAGCTAAAGAACCATCCATCTGCTTTACCATAAGAGGTGTAGCTCCCTTTTGCGGGCCATATACTGCACTGCATCCGAGTTCCCCGCACAAAGGATTTTTTACATCACAAGCAATTCGGAACACACATTCCTTCAAAGCAGGATTTACTTTCTCTGTCCGAATTACCGCAATTTGTTCTACGCCATTTGCACCATAGCCTACCGAATTTCCGTTTTTGTCCAAAAATTCAAATCCCAATGCCTGCAACATTCCGACTCCGCAATCATTGGTGGCACTTCCCCCTATTCCGATAACAAATTTTCTGCATCCTTGTTCTAATGCATCTAAAATCAATTCACCCACACCGTAAGTGGTGGTAACAAGAGGATTTCGTTCTGATTCCTCAATCAATGTGATTCCTGATGCTGCAGCCATTTCAATAATGGCAGTTTTGGTTTGCTCAACCATTCCATATTCACTTTGGATTAATTTCCCCAACGGATTATGCACCGTTACCTGACGCATCATTCCGCCTCTTGCAGAAACAATCGCCTCAACCGTTCCTTCTCCTCCGTCTGCCAAAGGAGAAATTTCCACCTTGGCTTCGGGAAACACACGCTTTACTCCAACCGAAACCGCCTCTCCTGCCTGAAAGGTAGAAAGACTTCCTTTGAAAGAATCAACCGCAACCACAACCTTCATTCTGAGTTCCTCCCTTTTTAAAATCGAAATTCATAG
>JAZQHN010000229.1:0-4544 GCA_045540615.1 Clostridia bacterium | reverse complement strand
AACGCATAATGATGGGTAGGTCCTTCCATACACCACCGTTTGACAAAATCTTTGGTGTTTTCCCCAAACACTCCTCTGGTATTGGTGTTTCCTGTAGGAGGAATGAGTCCCTTTTGAGACTCCCCTTCCCCAATCACAAACTTAAAAATACCATTTCCTGTCTGAGTAATTCCAAGCATGGTAATGGGTCCTTCTTTCAGTTTGAATTCAACAGAAGCACCTGCCCCCGGTTTTCCGTGATATTTTTTTAGGCTTCTTAAAATGGGTTTTCCTTCTGCAATTTTCAAATGATGAGGTCCGTCATGACCTACCAAAATGACATTATTGTTAAAATCAAAGGGATGAAATTCTGCAAAACTACCACCCATATCCAATCGATCCATAATGAGCATAGCAATACAGGTTTTTAAATCAAATTCTCCGCACATGGGAATCCCTTGAGCATTGAGAATGGAATTTCCCACGATTAAGGAGGAGGCTACCTTTCTTTGCAAGCTTCCTTCCGTTCCCTCGTAATAATAAGCAAGACCGGTCAGTTCATGCTTTTCCACAAAATGATCCAGAGCCACAGCACTTTTTGCCGCCTGATACAAATCTTCCTCTGTCAGTTTTTGGGTCAGGGGATCAGATTTTGGTTCGGGCATGGTAAATTCCTCCCGAATCAGTTTAATTTTTTCCTGAATCTCCTCTTCCTTTACTTCTCCGTAACACTCTGCCATACTGTCAATTTCCAGCAAGGGTACATGGACACCAAAAGCAGAAGAAACGGCAGTAGGGTCGGTATGCATATCGTACATTGCCTCAAGCACATGACCCATCAATCCCATTCTTGCTCCCTTTAATGAATGAAGAACACAGGCGATATCGCACCATTCTTTCAATACTTCATCTGCTTCCTCGTCATCGGTCAGACAACCAATTACAATATCCTGAATCTTCCTGTTCATTCTGGCTGCAACACCGCAAAATTCGGGAACAGAGCAAATATTATCATTTTCCAACTGCATAAAAGTATTAGCACAGGTCATATCAAGCGCCTTGTCAGGCTGTAATGCAATCAATATCATGGGAGCATGGCAATCCCGAATCACAGGAGCAAATACAGAAGATGTGGCATAGGTAATCATATTGCAAAACAATACATCCACATCTGCACCGTTGATTTTTTGAACCGTTTTATAAGCCTCCTGGCTGGAATCCACCATGCCGAAATCTTCCACTTTCACACCCATTCCTTGCAGTTTTTCACACAAAATTTGATGATACTTCATCATATTCTCTTTCAAGCCTTCAAACTGTTCCCAATAAGTACCGTGAGCAACAGCAAAAATACCGATTTTCCCTGTTCTTTTCGCTTTTCTTTCTATCATAATAAACGTCCTTTCTTTTGTTTTCCTCTTGATTATATCGGATTTTTGTAGTATAATCAATGAAGAGAATAAAACAAAATTTGGACAAAATAAACTTTTTTGGAGGAAAAGACTATGTTATTTCGTTCCGTTCATCCTTTTGTTCGGTTTGCACGGGTATTTGAAATTGAAAACGGGGAGGAATATCCTCCCTTTATCCCAAGAGACTGCCGTTTGTTTTACGGAGTCAAGGGTCAAACCACCATTTGTACAAAAGAAAAGGAGTACTGTATTCGTCCTACAGACTGTCTTTTCATTCCGGAAGGGGCTGTTTACCAAACCGCCAACCATTGTGGACAGGATGCAAAGCTCTATGCCCTGAATTTCGACTATACCTTTTCTTATGCTCATCTGACCAATCCCATTCCACCGGAAATTGAAGGAATGCAAAAACAGGATTCTTTGTTGGTAACCCCCATCTTGGAGGATGCCCCTCAATTTCATCAACCTCTTTTTATCTCGGATTGGAAGGAAGCAGAGTTTTATTTAAAGGAGATTATTTCCGCCTTTGACCTCCGCCTGACAGGATATGAAATTATGATGAGTGCCAATATGATGCACCTTCTCACCCATTGCTGTAAAACAACCGAAACAGAACATTCTCTTACGAACAATATTATTCATTATATCAATCGTCACTATAATCTTCCCCTGACCAATCAGGAATTGGGAAAACAGTTTGGGTATCACCCTAATTACATCAGTCGCCTTATAAAAAGAGGCACAGGACTTCCTCTTCATGCATACATCAACAATCTGAGAATTTCCCGTGCCATTACCATGCTGGAATCGGGGAATTTAAGCATCAGCCAAATTGCCTTACAAGTAGGTTTTTCTGACCCGGCTTACTTTTCCCGTTACTTTAAAAAGGTAACAGGAGTTGCCCCTTCCGCCTTTTTTCAATAAGATTATACTGTCACAACACAACCGTCAAAGTTAACCTCAAAACCCCTGGGCTTTGCCGCCTTGCATAATTCGTCATACAACACGTCATCTGCATTGTGAGAAAAATGGTTTACATAAAAGACGGTTGTTTCATCTGCACAGCCCATTTTGATTAAACGGTCACGCACCTGACTGTTCATGTTCAGGTTCATATGATAATTATAATTGATTTCAGGAACGTTAGCATGAGTGCAATCCAAAGATACCAAATCCAGATGCTTATTCTTTAAAAATTCCCATACTTCTTCTTCAAAAATCCCTGTATCATGCGCATAAAAAAGAGTTTTTCCATCCTTTTCAATCAAGTACATCATGGGTTTTAATTCCGGTGCATGCATCCCGGGCAAGGGAGTCACCTGATGACCTGCTGCCTCAAAGGATTCAAAGGGAGTTACCTCATGAAACACTGCACTTACATTTGTTACTTCTTTTAGCAATTCCCCTGTGGGGGCAGAACCGTAAAAATGCATGGTGCCGTTTCCGTGGCTGTAGGTTCCGAAATATTGCAATTTCATCTTTTTTTCTCCTTATTTAGACAGCACCTGATCAATCAGTTTCATTAATGTTTCATAGGCAAGAGTATATTTTCCGCTGTCGCTCTTTTCAAGCTTAAGCATGGTGTCCTCCTGCTCCAGTTCTGCTAATCCTTCAAAGGAGCCCAAATGGGGTTCCAAACTTAAAAATCCTTCATACCCATCTTCTACCAATTCAGAGAGGATTTCTTCAAAATGCCCTTCTCCCTTTCCGGCAGGAACAACAGTTCCGTCCCAAAGAGCATCCTTAATGTGCATATACACAATATGCTCCTTCAACAATTGGAATCCGTCAGGGTAAGTCACATCACCGCACTGCACAAAATTAGCAGGGTCAAATACCCCCTTTAAATTGGGAGAATCTACCTCGTCGAATATTTCTTTGCATCTGAGAGCAACATCCCCGTAAATCCCTTTTTCATTTTCATGGAGTAAAATCACATCTTCCTGTTCTGCCAGTTCCACCATCATTTTCATCCGTTTCATCACTTCATCCCGGTACAAATACGGATCTTCCCCTTCCGGTATGTAAAAGCTGAAGATACGGATATAGCGGGAACCCAATTCCTTGGCAATATGAATCACTCGCTTTAATTTTTCCAAATGTGGCTCTATGGGGTCGGTAATCTGAATTTTACCAATGGGAGAACCGATAGAGGAAGCAGAAATCCCATACTCCTTCATTGTTTGCTTTAACTCTTCCAACTCTTCATCAGTCAAATCAGCAATATTGGAATCATTAATCTGACGGGGTTCAAAATAACGAATCCCCAAAGTATTCAAATGGGTAAACTGCTCCTTTACATTTTTGCTGATTTCATCAGAAAATCCTGAAATTTCAAAATACATAACCTTCTAACCTTCCTTATCTTTTATTTTTATTTCAATTATCACAACTTGCGAACCAATAGATTCAGCACAAGAGGGATAAAGATAAATCCCTTTTAGATCAAAGCATCTTCCTTGCATTTTTTAGGATAATTCTGCAAAATTTCCTTCTCACTTTTCGAACGGTACAATCAAGAACGGCAGACGAATCTTTTAAATTGTATGGACCTGACACGAATAAAATGTAATTGGTGTTATTTTTTTGCGATTCCAAGAAAGACATTTTTCAGTTTGGTGATTAGGCCAAAATTCTTGGGTTAGTTTTTAGCACTAAAAATATATGTATTTTCTTCGTCAATTACCCAAGGAAAGTGTGCAAATATCTCTAACTGTAAACATGGTGTCGGAAATCCATCAGGCAACAAAGAAATATCATTATGTATTGTTACATAAAAATTTTCATCTATTTTTTCCCATTTATCTTGTATAATCTCTTGCTGACCTAATGATGATTGTTTATTTTCAATTATTTCTCCTTTGATATGATAAAATCCCATATAATCTATACAATGATCTTGTTCGTATGCATCACAAGTAACATCCAAAGGGATTATTTCTGTAATAAAATTCATATCATCAATGCCAATACCAGAGAAAAAATCTTTAATTTTATTATTGCACTCTTTAGTATACTGTCTATAATTTACACATCCCGAACAGGAGCAATCGTTTAATCTATCTACTTGTTTATAATAGTTTCTAGTAACTTCAACATCAATATCAACTACCATTTTATTAATTTCAAAAATCAACAATTACACCTCTTTTT